>DASPOR010000206.1 GCA_035625915.1 Alphaproteobacteria bacterium
CGACGAGACGTCACCAGCGGTATATTTGTGCGCACCGCTTTCAAGAACGGGTGCGCTCCTCTATTGTGTCGACCGCAAAAGACAAGAGCTATCCCTACTAAGGAACTAATTTAGCAATCAAACGAAAAGGAGCCAGGCAAATGCCTATGGAACTCTTCTGGCTGACGTTGACCGTTGCGATGACGGGGCTCTTCTGGGTCCTCTATGTTCTGAACCGGATGGCGGTGAGGGGTCTCTGGCCTACGCTGGACAATCCGAGACCCGATGCGCCGCCCTTGTCCAACTGGGCCGAGCGGCAGATGCGCGCCCATGCCAATGCGGTCGAGAACCTCGTGCTGTTTGCACCACTGGTCTTGACGGCCCACGCCCTCGGCATCTCGAACGATTGGACCGTCGGCGCGTGTGCCGTCTATTTCTGGGCGCGCCTGGCGCACTACGTGATCTACACCGCGGGTATTCCGGTGCTGCGCACCTTGAGCTTCGCCGCCGGTTTTGCGGCACAGGTCGTCCTCGTGCTCGCGATCTTCAAGGCACTATAGGCCCGCACGCCTGGGCCGCCCCGGACCCAGGGTCCGGGGTTTCGGCCCGCTTATGACGGGATCGGGCACTACCCTCTGGCCGCGCGATCCCGATCCCGAAGCACGCCGACGGCTTCAATCGGGATAAAAGATGAGCGTCCTGATCTCAATGCTCTCGCGCGGCAGAACGCCGGCAGGTGCGGTCGGGTCCTCGAAGGCCGAGTGTGGCGAGAATCGCGCCCGCCCGTCTTTTGCGGAGTCGAAGCACTTTATGAGGAACGCCTCGTCCACTTCCATCGCAGGTGCGTAGAACCACCGGTGGGAGGCATTGTATCGGACGGCATAGGTTTCGCCCGTCCGGTCCCTGTAGATGAGGTCGGACGGCACGAAATCCTCGAACGGAATGCTGCGTGCGTCACAGATGGCAAGGGGTGCGTCGCGCAATGGGCCGCGTATGGGCCTCCAGAGGTTCACGACCGAGTAGCGACCGCGAAGAAGCTTCTCGGCCTCCGGACCCATGAGGTCGCGCACACGCTGGGGCCCGGACTTTTCCGTATAGTCGTTGTGCACGCGAGGCACGGGCTGACGCGGTTCGTGCGCGGTGCGATCCGCGACCCCGGGTACGCGCCGGCGGATCGTGTGGTCGAACACGATGACGCGGTTGGCCCCGGTCGCCTCCGCGACGACACGCTCGGCCTCCGGGTAGTAGACGCGCTTCAATTCGTCTTCGCTGTCGAAGTCCCGGACGGCACTATGGTGCCGCACAAGCCGAAAACCCTCCCGGTCGAGGGACGTGTCGGACGCTAAAAGACGCGCGTTGCGGATTCGCACGCGGTGAGGCTCATAGGTCGCGTTCATTCGCGCGATACCCGGTGGGGGCTCGTAGGTGTAGCTGCGCGGTTTCTCGGTCATCGGCACGATGTAATTCAAATCGGCCTCGACGTACGCCGGCTCACTCTCGACATCCGCACGGTCAGCCAGGGCAACGCTTTGTCGGCTCATGGTTGGGTCCTCGCCAAAATCCGTCCCCGTTCAAATCCTCGTGGGGATTCAAATGCGACTCCTCCGGGCGGATGACAAACAAATCTTTGTCAGGTCATGATTGAGTTTTTGTAACAGGAGACTGCACGACGGGCCTCGCCATGCCCTTCCACAGGCCTTGGAAAGTACTTAACATTCCGCCGATTGGGCCGATATCCGGGAGCCCCGGTTCGAAAAGGGAGCATTCGCATCATGGCGAAGCGTGGAGGGAAGAGGATTACCGCCGCCACGGGCGGCTATTCACCAAAACACCGGGTTGACCGGCCGTTCGTCGGCATTCCCTCGTTCCTGCGCTCGAGTATCTGCACGGATCTCGACGCCCTCGATGCGGCGATTGCGATCATGGGCGTTCCCTTCGACGAAGGGTCGCCGTTTCTGGCCGGCTCCCGCATGGGGCCGCGCGCACTCAGGGAGCATTCGCTTCGCTTCGGCAGCGCCAACAAGGGCTTCTACGACCCGGAAACGGACAAGCAATACCTCGAATACGAGATGGCCAACGGCCTGATCGCGGATACCGGCGATGCCGATATCCTGCCGACGAACGTCGAGAAGACCTTCGAGATCGTCACCGACATGACCAGGAGGATCCTCGACCGTGGCGCCATGCCGGTCGTGCTTGGGGGCGACCACTCGATCACCTATCCGGTCGTGCGGGCATTCGACACCCCACTTCACGTCGTCCATTTCGACGCGCACACGGATTATGCGCCGTTCATCCATGACCTCCGATTCACCAACCAGCACCCCTTCCGCCACATCAGCCCGATGAAGCATGTCCTGAGCCTGACCCAGGTCGGAATCCGGAGCTTGCGCGAAGGTCGGGAATACTCGGGTGACTCCATCCGCGACGGTAATCGCGTGATCACGATGTCGCAATTCCACCGCCTCAAGCCCAACGGCATTGCCGAAATCGTCCCGGCGAACGCACCGTGTTATGTCAGCATCGATGTCGATGTCATGGACATATCGCTGGTGCCGGGCTGCGTCTCGGCCGAACCAAACGGCATGACCTATAGCGAACTTCGCGACACGCTCAAGGCGATCGCCAAACGCGCAGACGTCATCGGCTTCGACTTCGTGGAGGTCAATCCCCAACTCGATGTCGGTACCGGCATCACGTCTTATCTCGGCGTGCATACGGTCATCGAGTTTCTGGGCCATATTTGCGATCAACCTCGTTGGATCGCCAAGCGCACGCGGTGGCGCCAGGGCAAGAAGCGTCGGCGCTAACGGACATCGGGAGCCATCGGTCCAGTAATCGCGCGGTATCCATCCGTGGATGAGCCGCCGCCCGGGTTTTTGGGCGGTTGCCACAAAAGGCGTGTTATGTAATAACATAACAAGAAGCGGATGCGCCGGACCCCAAGCATCAAGACGATGACCTAGTGTGGCGAACCCGGAATTCGCCACAGCTGGTCCACCACACTAGGCCGGTCTGCTCCAAATCGGTTCGGGTCTTGCAAAGGAATTACAGGGAGAAGCAGATGCGTAATCTCATTTTCGGCGCTCTGGCGAGCGCTTTGGTGGCAATTACGGCGGCGCATGCCGAGCCCCGCAAAATCGTGGCCGCGGAGAATTTCTACGGCGACGTCGCGGAACAGATCGGCGGCGCCAACGTGGCTGTCAGCAGCATCCTGACCAATCCCGAGCAAGACCCGCATGAGTTCGAAGCGAGCACCTCGACGGCACGGCTCCTCGCCGATGCGCAACTCGTCATATATAACGGTGCCGATTACGATCCGTGGGCGGTCAAGCTGCTGTCCGCATCGAAATCGCCGTCGCGCGAAGTGATCGAAGTCGCAAAGCTGGTGGGTCGCAAGGCCGGCGACAATCCGCACATCTGGTACGATCCGCCGACGATGCCGGCTTACGCGAAGGCGTTGGCGGCGACGCTCGTGAAGCTCGACCCGGCGCACAAGGCGGACTATGCGGTGAATCTTGCCGCATTCGAGGCGTCGCTGAAGCCGCTTACCGACAAGGTGGCGGAGCTTCGGACGAAATATGCGGGAACGCCGGTTACCGCGACGGAGCCCGTATTCGGCTATATGGCAACCGCGCTTGGCCTTAAAATGCGCAACGACCGCTTCCAGCTCGCGGTCATGAACGACACGGAGCCGAGTGCCTCGCAAATCGCGGCCTTCGAAAAAGATTTGAAGACGCGGGCGGTCAAGGTTCTCCTATATAACAGCCAGACGAGCGAGCCGCTGACCGAGCGGATGCGCATGCTCGCAAACGATAGCAAGGTGCCGGTCGTCGGCGTCACGGAAACGGAGCCCGAGGGGAAAAGGTACCAGGAATGGATGCTGTCGCAGCTCACGGCGCTGGACCAGGCGCTGGCAAACCGCTAGGGACCGCCGCGATCGAGCTGGCCGGTGTAACGCTTGCGCGGGACGGGCGGACAATCCTTTCGGACGTCAGCTTCAGCATTCGGCCGGGGGAGTTCATCGGAATTTTCGGCCCGAACGGCGCTGGCAAGACGACGCTCTTGCAAGCGATCCTCGGTCTTCTCCGTCCCAAGGCTGGCGCCCTGCGGGTTTTCGGCGAGCACCCCTCGCGTGGCAACCGGGGTGCTGGCTACTTGCCGCAACAGCGCGCGCAGGTCGCTGACCTTCGTCTCCTCGGATGGGACTTCGTGGCCAGTGCGCTCCACGGAGAGCGGTGGGGCCTTCCGATATTGGGCAGCACCGGCAGAGCCGAGGTGGCGCGCGCGATCGGTTTGGTGGACGCCAGCACCCTCGCCCGCCGCCCGCTTTACCGGCTTTCGGGAGGAGAGCTTCAGCGCCTGCTGCTCGCGCAGGCGCTCCTCGGAAGGCCCAAGATGCTTCTGCTCGATGAGCCGTTGATCAGCCTCGATCCGCACTTCCAGCAGGCCGCGGTGGCGCTGGTCAAGCAAATCCAGCGGGATCTCGGCATCACGGTGCTTTTCACCGCGCACGATATCAATCCGTTGCTCGGCTTCATGGACCGTGTCCTTTATCTCGGCCACGGGCAGGCCGCCCTGGGCACGGTCGACGAGGTCATCACGAGCGAAGTGCTTTCCCGTCTTTATCGCACTTCCATCGATGTGTTCCATTTGCAGGGCCGAATCCTCGTCGTTTCGGCGCACGGCCCCATCGAATCGCACCCGCATCTCCACGATGCTTGAATACGACTTCATGCGCACGGCCTTCGCAGCCGGCGCCATCGTGGCGATCGTCGCAGGGGCGGTCGGTTATTTCCTGGTGTTGCGAAACCTGACATTCGCCGGCCACGCGCTGTCGCACGTCGGTTTCGCGGGAGCCACGGGTGCTATCCTGATCGGCGTCAGCGCGCTCTGGGGCCTCCTCGCCTTCACCCTTGCGGCCGGGATCGCAATGGGCTTTCTCGGTGAACGCATACGCGGGCGCGACGTCGCGGTCGGCGTCATCCTCTCCCTCGCACTCGGGCTCGGAATACTTTTCCTTTACCTCTACACGACCCACGCGACCCAAGCGACAGCACTCCTCTTCGGCAATGTGCTTGGCGTCAGCATCGATACCGTGTGGGATTTGCTCGCACTCGGAGGTGTTTGCCTTCTTGCACTGGGCGCGATCTCGCGCCCGCTCCTGTTCGCGACTCTCGAGCCCGAATTGGCCGCAGCTAAAGGCGTGCCGCTACGTCTCGTTTCCGTGCTTTTTCTGGCAATCGTCGCCGTGGCGGTAGCGGAAGCGGCGCAGGTGGTGGGCGTTTTGCTCGTTTTCGCACTCATGGTCGGTCCCGCCGCCGCGTCGCTGCAACTGACCACGCGCGTCCATCGGGGCGTCGGCCTCGCGATGATCCTGGCACTCCTCGAGACCTGGTTCGGCATAGCACTTGCCTATTACTTGGATGTGCCGGCGAGCTTTTGCATCGTGCTCCTGAGTTGCCTTGTCTATTTCGCCAGCTTGGTTCGCCCGAGCGACGCAGGAGAACTCTCCGCGGCGAATCATTGAAGGCGACAGGTGGGCCGGGCAGCTTCCTTGCGTGCGGCAAGATTGTCGGACCCGATGCGGCTTCGTCGGCGATGGCAAATCCATGCGGCGTCGAGCCAGTCTGACATGTTATTTGTCAGTCACACGCACACCGCAATGCCCGTATCAAATCTCTTGCAGCTCGCGCCGACAGGCAAAAAATCACACCAAAGGCCGATCGCGCCATCTGTGGCATAGATACAGCAATCCACTGACATAACGCCCCCTCGCCCGGCCTCGCCGCGCCGGCCGGAGGCGTGACATTGGGTGCTCGACGAAGCGGCGGGAGCGCCTTTCTCGTTCAAATTAGGAATCTGAATATTTTGTTTTTCTAATTCGAACAGGGTTGACTCACTTTTCTCGATTCCGATCTCCGGTGCACCTTGCAATCACCGCTCCATTCGGTAATCTCGGTGTAGGTTGTTGAAAACATTACATTATACTTACGTCGAGGGTCGGCCGAGTTGTTTCATAGCATGCTTAGGAAGTGGTGCATCGTCGTTAAATATGCGCGGCTGATCCACGCATTTCATCAACCGGGACGCTACTTCGGCAGCGGTTCGAACCTCCGCGTGCTGAAGTTCATCGTGCGAGCCGCATTGCAGTGGCGCGACACGTTGCGTTGGCTGCTCTTCGTCGAAAACTCCCTTCTCGCTCAGGCGCCGGGTAACGTAAAGAAGGACCTAGTTGAAAAAATCCATCGCCCCTATGCGCGCCGCGGCCTCAGTACGGCACAGCGAGTGTCCCTCTTGATCGATCATTACGGCGCATTGGAGGCAGCGCTGCCGTACGCCATCCTCGCGGCAATCATCGCGGGCGAGAGGCTTCCGCTCGCTTACCTCGACGGGCGCGACGCAGGCCGGCGATACCTGATCGCAATCAGCCGCGACCGGCACTTCCACCAACAGGGCGAGTTGGCGATCTTGCTCGTCGACGACCTGATGAAAGATCCACTCGCCACTCTCGCGGTGAATATCGGCGTCAAATGCTCGGGACAACTCACGCTTTTCGTTAACGGCCTGCAGGGCCCAGCACCACCGATTGGGAAAACGGAAGTCAAGGAGGCCACGCGCAGCCTCGATGGGCTTCGGCCAAAGCACGCGGTGCTCGAAACGGCTTGCGCTTTTGCCCGTTGGTTGAGGGCGGACGCCATCGTCGCCACTTGCAAGCGCAATCATGTGTCGCAGATCAGGGGGCGGCGGTGGCGGCACATTCGGGCGGACTATGATGGATTCTGGGCCGAATTCGGCGCCGTGGCTCAAGCTGACGGGAATTTCCAGCTTCCGCTCGCGCCGCCGCGTCGAAGCGTCGAGCAGGTTCCCGCAAAGCGACGAAAGAGTTGGCTGCGTCGCCAAGTGCGTCTCGACACACTCGGTCTCGACGTGACGACGGCTCTCTCGATACTTTCCATATTGAACGCGGGCGTCGGCGCTTCAGCTTCGCAGGACTCGGCGGCACTGGTACCCTTGCCCAGTCGCTAAAGCGAAGTCACAAACGGTCGTTCTCTTAAACCCGATTACGGGGCGGCACTGCCCTGTTCGGCCAGATCATCGCCCGATTCGGGAAATCGGGGTGTGCGCTTTCGCGGCGGCCGAACAAGGTAAAGGAACGCGAGCACGAGCGGTACGAGACAATTGAGATAGACGAGCGGTAAGAGTGCGGCGGTCTTTCCAGCCATGTTCAAAAAGCCAATCGAGCTGGCTTCGAGCACCAGCACGCAAAAGACGGCTGCGAGCACTCTTTTGGCCTGCCCCTGCCGGTTGAAATCGCCCGACAGCAATGCGGAAAGCGCGATAAGCGTGTAGACAATCGCATAGAAGGGGGTCACCAGGCGTTGATGCCCTTCGGCGATCAGCCGATCGAAGTTGTTACGATCGTTCGGATCGTTGGGGTTCGGGTGAAGCAGGTCGCCGAGATATCGTTCCTCGGGGCGAGGCCAAGTCGCCTCGACTGCCTTGGCCAGGTTGAAGTCCGCCGTGTATTTATCGAAATAGAGAATCGACAATTTTCCATCGCGATCGATCTGCTGGCGGCTGCCGTTCGTCAGCACCGCGCGCTCGCCATCGCTTGCTTGGAAAAGTGCGCCACTTTCCGCGATCAGCGTGATCGGCTTGTCCTTGTCGCGGGTGTCGTAAATGATGAGGCCGACCAGGATGCCGTCCGGCTGACGCTCACGCACGTATATCGTGAGCTTGTCGGACATGACGTTGAATTTGCCTTCCTGCAGCATGACGGCGGAGAACTCGTTGCTGATCGAAAACATGAGATGCGAAAATGCCCGATAGGATGTCGGCAGGAGATAGAGATTGAGCGCATAACCCGCCAGCATGACAAGCACCGATAGAGCGAGTGCTGGCAGCGCCAGCGCCTCGGGGCTCACCCCGACCGCGCGCAAGATCACGAGTTCGCGGTCCATCCATAATTTGTTGTAGGTGAAGAGGATGGCGCCGAAAAGCGCCACCGGTAATACGATCACGAGAAAGCTCGGCAATAGCAGCGCGGTTAGATAAAGGAAGGTGCCGAACGAGATGCCGTGCTTGACGATCAGCTCGATATAACGCAGCGATTGCGTAAGCCAGACGGCGCACGTCATGCAAAAGGCAATGAACAGAATCCCCGTGAGGATTTGTCCGAAGATATATCGGCTATAGGCTTTCATCGCCGTGCAACGGTGAATTTAATCAACTATGCCTCGATCATTGGTCGCACTGCCGCCTCATGCGGCTTGCGCTGCGACGAGGACATCCTCGATCGTGCCCTCGCTCGGCACTTCGACGATATGATGGCTGTGCCACAGTGCATAGAAAAGGAGGCTCCACGCCGCTTGCGCATGCTTTTCCGGCGCCGCGAAGACGCGTGCGACAGTGCCCTTCGCGACGAACTCCGCGATCCCCGGCTGGGACGACACGAGGGGCTCGATAATGTCTTTTTTGGCGGCGATCCATTCGCCGACTGGTGGATTGAATCCTTTTTTCCGCGCAAAGGGCTCGGCTGCCGGCAGGTTCGACGATAGCCATTCGCGCAAGAGCCACTTGCCGAACTTGGCCGTCACTTTCATCCTGTCGGGCAGGCGGAACGCGAAATCGGCGACGATCGGGTCGAGGAATGGGGTCCGCCCCTCCAATCCATTCGCCATCAAGCATCGGTCGAGTTTGACCAACAGGTCGTTCGGCAGCCATTCGGCGCAGTCGACGGCCTGCAGGCATTGGACGCGCGTCCGATCTGCGGCGAATTCATCGGCTTCGACAACGTCCAAGCCGGAGCGCCACCCCTCGAAGGCGCCGTTTGTCTTCGTCACGCCATCGAAAATACCGCTCAAATTGCGTTTTCTCGCCAACAACCCCCAGAGCCAGCGCGCACGTCGGTACCTTGCGTAGCCGCCGAAGATTTCGTCCGCACCCTCGCCACTGATGACGACCTTGAGATAGCCCCTTGCCAGCTCGCTCAGCGCGAAGGTGGGAAGGGCTGCCGGGTCTGTTGTGGGATCGTCCAGTGCCGCGGCGAGGCGGGGGGCCGTAATCCAAAAGTCGCGTTCGGTCATTTCCAGAACGTGATGGTCCGCACCGATCGCGCGCGCGACCCGCTCGGCGGCAGCACGCTCGTCGTTAGCCCTGGTGCCCGGAAAGCACGCCGTCATCGCGACCACGGGGCCCGCGGAATGTCGCTTCATGAGGGCGGCAAGCACCGAGGAATCGATCCCGCCCGAAAGAAACAGTCCATAGGGGACATCCGAGCGCAAATGATGAATCACGCTGTCGGAAAGCAGCTCCCCGAGGGAGGCAAGGGCCTTGGAACGCTCGACTTCCCGCGGGGCCCCCTGCGGTATCATATCGAGCCGTTGCCGCTCGACGATCTTGCCATCGACAACGACCAGCGTCTCGCCCGGAAGGACGCGCTTTATGCTCGAAAAGATGGTCTCGCACCCGGTCGTGAACCTGAGCTGGAAGAGCTCGGCGCGCGCGCGGCGCCTGACCTCGCACGTCGCCAAGCCTGCGGCAATGAGCGCCTGCGGCTCGGATGCGAAGGCGAAGTACGTGGCTGCTTCCACGTAGTAGAGAGGCTTGATGCCGAACGGATCGCGGGCGAGCACCAATTTCGAGTCGGAGGGATCGTAAATCGCAATGGCGTACATGCCTCGAAGTTCCTTTGCGAAGTCGAGGCCCCGTGCGCGATACAAATGCAGCGGCGACTCGCAATCGGACCCCGTCCGGTACGGCACGTTGTGCAACCTCGCGCGCAACTCGAGATCGTTGTAAATCTCGCCATTGGCGACGAGCACCACGCCGTCGGAATCGCTTAATGGCTGGTCTCCCGTTTTCAGATCGATGATTGCAAGGCGCGTGCTCACAAGGCCGATCGCATCCGCGACGTGGCGTCCGCTGCCGTCCGGCCCGCGATGATCGATGGCGGCCTCGAGCGCGTCGAGGACGGCCGATTTCACCCGGCCGCCGTTGCGCAACATCACACCCGCTATTCCACACATACAGCGAAATCCTCAACGGCCACGCGCGACCAGCCTTGGCTGAACAAGGGTCGATGGTCGGGAGTTTCAGCCGGGACGCTGGACAAAGTCACCCCGATCCGGGCAAGGCACGAATTGCACGCCCGCCAAAGCGCGCCGTGCGGAACCGCATGCCTATCGACGAAACGCCGAGGGAACGATCGAGAACCGGGAATCGCAACCACTCTCTTGTCCAAACGCCCGCTCCCGCGGCGCCGAGTATGCCTCAATTCGAGACCTCGGCCGACGGCGGGCCCAGCCTTTTCCCCCATCATCGCGTTCTTTCATGGGGAGACTTCCCCGCGGCAATCCGGCCGCATCTTCTGGAAGTCGGTCCTATCGCGGAAGCGCAACGTAGCATGTTCCATACCGCGGACCTACAAAGATTCGCGCCATCGGCCGCCATTTTCTTGTAAGAATCGCATTGGCTTAGCATTTTTTGGATCGATCAAGGCAACAGCCTCGCCGCACGCCCCGCTTGCTTGGGGTGCTTCTCCCAGATGCGACGATAAAATGCCAAGTAACGATCGACCACGATGGCCTCGGTATATTCGAGTTCATACTGGCGGCGGCCGACTTCCGCAATATGCCGTGCAAGTGCTGGTTCTGCGATGAGCCGCCGGATCGCGTCGGCTAAAGCCGGCACGTCATCGGCCGGAACCAGGAGGCCGTTCTCGCCGTTCTTGATTAAGCCGCGCGGTCCGAGTGCCGCCGCCGCGATCAACGGCTTTCGGTAAGCCCAGGCTTCGATCATGACGGTGCCGAAGGGCTCGGCGCGCGACGGCATCACGCAGAAATCGCAGCTTGCCAGCAACGCGGCACGGTCGGGGCGCCATCCGAGGAAGCGGACCCGCGGCATCAGGTTCAATTTCAGCATCTGTTTTTCGAGCGTCGCCCTGAGCGGCCCTTCGCCTGCGAGCCAGAGATACGCCTGCGGCACCGAGGCGAGTGCGCGGAGCAAAATATCGAACGCCTTGTCCTCGTGCAGCCGCCCGAGTGCGAGGATTAGAGGTGCGTCTTCCGGCGTGTCCAGCTCGCTCCGGCGAAGTGCTGGCTCGGGCGCGTCGGATGCGAACGTCGGCAGGTAATGCGCGCGCGCTTCCGGCCAGCCCGCTTTGACGGCGTGGGCGACAATGTCTCGCGTAACGCCTATCAACTGATGGCAGCGCCGAAAGTACTTGATGTCGTAATAGCCGCCGAGCCAGCCGACATGGAGAAACGGTCCCGAAGGTGTCGCAAGACTGGCGCGACTCATCCAGGTCTGCACGATGTCCGGCCGGAACGCCGCAATTTCCCGGC
Organism: Alphaproteobacteria bacterium; assembly: GCA_035625915.1. Taxonomy (NCBI): domain Bacteria; kingdom Pseudomonadati; phylum Pseudomonadota; class Alphaproteobacteria; species Alphaproteobacteria bacterium. Next base: position 11,328 of record DASPOR010000206.1, read on the forward strand.
GAAGCGCTCTCGCCGTGTCGATGTCGAACCAGCGACGGAACGGCAATTCGACGGGATCGAGTCCGCGTTCGCGAAGCTGGCGAGCACGCGAAGGGTGGCGCTTGATCAAAGCGCGCTGCTCGATACCGGTGCGGCTGAGCGCTGTCACCAAATCGACGAAGAACGTCTCAGCGCCGCCGTGGTCGGCCCCGGTCATGATCTGCAGCACGCGCATCGACGATCCTTTTCATCGCTTACGATGGATCGACGGTATAGCACGATATGACATACGCATTATCGGCGGCTGGGTGGCTGGCGTGGTATTGGGATTTGAAGTTCCCGAACGCGGCTGCCACCGAATTGTTAGGAAATTCAATTCCACGACACGAGAAGGAACGTCTTCAAAATAATGTGTTCGGGATTGGAAAATCGCTCCTTCGGGTGCGGCCAAGCGTCGATGGGCGACGGGCGCATGTATTTTATCGTCAACTCGGTGCGAATGAGATTAATTTGCCGACCATGAGATCCCTGAAAAATATCCCCAACGGAGACATATTAGGCGTTGCTGCGTTGGTGGTGCTTCCACTCGAGATCGTGTCCTGGCCAAGCATCGTGCCGGTGATGGCGATCGCAGCGGTCGCGGTCCTGCTCGTCGGGAGGGTGACGTGGCGCATGCTTCCGCTCCAGCTTGTCCTCCTGTTGGCCCTTCTCGTGGTTCTCGCGGGTATGAGTGCGATATGGTCGCTCGAGCCGCTCAGTTCGCTCAAGCTCGCGGCTTGGCTCTTCGGCACATTCGCCGCATTGCTCACCCTTTCGGCGGCGGTACCGGGGATGCGGGAAGAAGAGCGGGAGGCGTTTCGGCGCAAACTCGTCATCGGATTTCTTCTCGGGCTTGCCCTCCTCGAGGTCATGATTTTGAGCGAGGGGCGGGCGCTCGATTACGTGCGCAACCTTGATTTTCTCGTACCCCTTCTCGGCAAGCAGCGGCCAGTCAACTCAATCGTGGAGTTCGACACGGCGACGTCGTTCGTCGCCCTGCTTTCCTGGCCCGTAATTGGAATCGTGCTCCGCCGTCGCGGCGCATGGCCTGCATTGGCGATCTACACCTTGGCGTTGGTCGTGATATTCCAAGGCAAAAGCACGACCACGAAGCTCGCCTTTGTCATTGGCGGTCTCGTGTTCTTCGTCGGCCGGGCAGCACCCAAGACCGTTGCTTGGGCGATGGGCGCTGCCCTCGCCATTGGCATCGTGGCAGCCCCGCTCGTCCTTCGCTCGGACCGGCTCGACGGTGTCGCGACGGCGCTGCCCGTCTTCAAGAACAAGGAAGGCTCTCTTGCCCACCGATTCGCGATCTGGCAGTTCGTGGCCGAGCGGATCGATGAAAGGCCGATCCTGGGATGGGGCATCGACAGTTCTCGATGGATGCCGGGCGGGCATCAGCTTCGCGAGGCCGGCGGCGAGATGCTCCCCCTCCATCCCCATGACGCGGCCTTGCAGCTTCGCCTCGATCTCGGCTTGCCAGGTGTGTTGCTGGGGGTCGGCCTGGTGCTTTTTGTGGCAAACGGAATCGCCCGTCGAAAGCGCGGTCCGACCGAAGACGGCCTCATTCTTGCCTTGATCGCGACCGCATCGGTTCTCGCATTGATCAGCTATAACCTATGGCACATTTGGTGGATTACCATGCTGTGGCTCAGCGCGATCTTCGCCTTGGCAGCCTCGCCCTCGGAACTGGAGCGCCGCTGACCGTGATCCCGTTCCTTCCTCGACTGCCTTCCCGAAGTTAGCCTTGCTTCAATCGCTGAGCGAAGCGGCCTGATCCGCCAAACGCCGCGCGAGCGCGGGCGAGAGATGAGTCGTGAGCTTGACGTGGGCTTGACGCCAGACCGGGATCGCGGCTTCGAGCAGGCGCGCACCCGTCTCGGTAAGCCACACGGCCCGACGACGCAAATCGGCCTCGACCATGGCGACCTCGACGAGCCCCTCGCTTTCGAGCGCGCGCAGATTGCGCGAGAGCGTCGACTGTTCGAGGCCGGCGCGCCTGGCGAGCGCGCCGAGCGTATCGTCGGCGGCGGCGGCGATCTGGGCCATCAGCCCGAGCTGCGCCACGGTCAAGCCGCACCCCGCCAACTCACGATCCAGGAACTGGGTGACGCGCCGTGCCGCAAGACGGCTGTTCCAGCCGACGCAAACCTCGACCAGCTTGCGCGCGTCGGTGCCAAGCGTCTTTCGCCGTTGCATCCGGTACGTCATCTGTATATGTATATACATAAATTGTATTTACATGGAAATATTTTTATGAGCCCGGCAATCTTGCCCAAACGGTTTCGATCGGCCTCCAAGGGTCGAGGTGTGGGGTTCGGAAGCGGTTCCGCTCAGGATCGGCGAGGCGGGTAAAAGGGGACAGGCGTCATGAACGATTTGCCGCGGGACATCCTCGATCGCATCGGCGGGACGTCGTTGCTCGCACTCCGCAACATCCGGCCCCGCAACGGTGCTCGAATCCTGCTGAAGCAGGAAAGCGAAAACCCGACCGGCAGCATGAAGGATCGGATGGCGCTTGCCATGATCGAAGCCGCCGAGGCGGACGGACGGCTCAAGGCGGGTGGGTCCGTCGTCGAATATACCGGTGGGAGTACCGGCGTCTCCCTCTCCCTCGTCTGCGCGGTCAAGGGATATCCGCTCCATATCGTCACGTCCGATGCGTTCACGCAGGAAAAGCTCGATCACATGAAAATCCTCGGGGCCAGGCTTCGGATCGTGCGCAGCGAGAGCGGCCGCATGACCGAAAAACTGACCCGCGACATGATCGAAGCCGCACGCATCGTCACAGCCGATACGGGCGGTTTCTGGACCGATCAGCTCAATAATAAAGATCAGCTTGCGGCCTATAATAAAATGGCGACGGAGATTTGGTCCGAGACCGGCGGGCGGATCGATGGTTTTGTCCAATGTGTCGGGACTGCAGCATCCCTTCGGGGGATTGCCGAAGTCTTGCGGCGCAAAAACGATGACATCGAGGTCGTCGCGGTCGAGCCTGCGGAGTCTCCGGTGCTTTCCGGCGGCCCGCCGGGTGCTCACAAAATCGATGGGATCGGCGTGGGCTTCGTTGCCCCGCTCTGGCAGAACGGGATCGCCGATCGAATCGAACGGGTGTCGACGGAGGAGGCCACCGCCATGGCCCTTCGTCTGGCCCGGCAGGAAGGGCTCTTTGCCGGAACGTCCACGGGCGCCAATGTCGTCGCCGCCTTGCGATCGGTCGAAGACATGGGGCCGAACGCGACCGTCGTCACGATCATGTGCGACACCGGCATGAAGTATCTCAAGACTTATGGGGCGAGACTGAGCGGCTGAGGTCGCAAAATCGCCGGACAACGGTACGCCTCCACAGCTCGCCAGCCCGCCCCAACCCTCGCCTACCGAGGGGACGGGGCACTGCGTGCGCCAACTTTATCCAATCGCGCGGTGCTGTCGTGGTATGCTGAGGTCTAATGTGTCGGCGCGTTCCGATCGGCGTTGAAGACCTTGGCTCCATGCTCTTATTTGGAGGCCCGTCTTGCTGATATTCCGTCAGCTCTTCGACCCGCAATCCTCCACCTATTCCTATCTCCTGGGCGACGGGGAGAGCAGCGAGGCCGTTCTCATCGATCCGGTTTTCGAGCAAGTGCTGCGGGACAGCGCGCTGATACGAGAGCTGGGCCTCGCGCTACGCTTCACGGTCGAGACCCATATTCACGCCGACCACGTGACCGGCGCGTCGGCCCTCAAAAAGCGCCTTGGCAGCAAGATCGCACTCGGCGCCGCCACGGGTGCGGAGGGGGCCGACAGCTATCTCGAGGACCGCGCGAGGGTCGCCTTCGGCAAACGATTTCTCGAGGTCCGGTCGACGCCCGGGCATACGAATGGCTGTGTTACGTATGTGTTGGACAACGAGAGTATCGCTTTCACGGGCGACTGCCTGCTTATCCGCGGCTGCGGGCGGACGGATTTCCAAGAGGGCGATCCGCGGGCCATGTATCGCTCGGTGCATGCCCAGATCTTCTCCCTGCCGGAGGCCTGTCTTCTTTATCCGGCGCATGACTATCGCGGGCTCATGGCCACGAGCGTAGGCGAGGAACGGCGTTTCAATCCACGCCTTGGCGGGCAGCTCAGCGAAAACGATTTCATCGGCTATATGCGCAATCTCGGGCTGCCCCATCCGAAACTGATGGATCTCGCCGTCCCGGCCAATCTGAAGTGCGGCCGAAGGGAGGGGGCAGAGTCCGCCGAGGGCCCCGCCTGGGGACCGTTGACATTCACCTTCGCCGGCGTGTGGGAGATCGACCCTCACTGGGTCGAGGAGCATCTCAGCGACGTGCAGATCGTCGACGTGCGCGAGCCCGAGGAATATTCGGGCCCACTCGGACACATCCCGGGTGCGAAGCTTCTGCCGCTTGGCGGCTTGTCGGAGAGTGCGCCCGCCCTAGCGCGCGACAAGCCGGTTGTCACCGTGTGCCGTGCTGGCGGCCGATCCGCCCAGGCGTCGTTGACGCTCAGGCGACTGGGCTTCGAGCGGGTCGCCAACCTGCCTGGCGGAATGCTGCGCTGGCGGGCGCTCCATCAGATCGTCGACGGCGGTAGTGAGTGAGCTGAAGTTTGCACAAGGGAAGAAAGCTGTCGATGTCATCGCACACCGACAGCTTGAAGGTCCCGTCTCGCAATCGCACCCCTCGGTGAGGAAGGGCGGTTGATCTAGCGCGGCTGCGGCACGATCCGCAGGTAAGGCTTCGGCGCCTTCCAGCCGTTCGGATATTTCTGTTTCGCCTGCTCGTCGGAGACTGTCGGGACAATGATCACGTCCTCGCCCTGCTTCCAGTTGACGGGGGTGGCGACTTGATGCTTTGCCGTAAGCTGGCAGGAGTCCAACAGGCGCAGTACTTCGTCGAAATTCCGTCCGCTGCTCATCGGATAGGTCAGCATGGCCTTGACCTTCTTGTCGGGGCCGATGATGAAGACGGACCGAACCGTTGCGTTGTCGGCCGCCGTCCTGCCCTCCGAGGTTTCGCCCGATTCAGCCGGAAGCATGTCGTAGAGCTTCGCGATCTTAAGCTGCGGGTCGCCGATCAATGGATAATTCACGGCGTGGCCCTGGGTTTCCTCGATGTCCTTCGACCAGCGCTTGTGATTGTCCACGGGGTCGACGCTGAGGCCCAAGACCTTGGTGTTGCGCTTGTCGAATTCAGGCTTCAGACGCGCCATGTAGCCAAGCTCGGTCGTGCAGACGGGCGTGAAGTCTTTCGGGTGCGAAAACAGGATTGCCCAGCCGCTACCGATCCAATCATGGAAATTGATCGTGCCCTGGGTCGTTTCCGTCGTGAAGTTCGGCGCTTCGGAATTGATTCTCAGTGACATGTTCGTCAGTCCTCCCACTTAAAGCGCAATCGACGTCCTCCGTCGCTCTTAGCGTGCCACGATTTAAGTCCCAAACGCGCCAAGCCGCAATAGCTGACGGCGTGCTGTGCGTGAGAGGTGCGATCCCGAGATGACGCCGAAGGCTGGCGCGAGATCGAACCCAGCGAAATCCCCGGCGAGAGCGCGGGGCACTTCGTTTGGGTTCACTCGATCGGCACCACCGATGCGCCGCAATCGGCCGCTGCATTCACAGCCGCCGAACAGCGCCTAGCACGGCTTCAGTTCATAACGCTCGACGAACGCCTTGCCGGTGCCGCAAGAAAGGAAGACTTCGCGATGGTTCAGCTCGCCATCGCGTGAGGCGTTCGAAGTTTTGCGCCGAGATGGCGGGCCAACCGGGATAAATCTGGGCACTGGGAGATAACGCTTTTTCTGTCTTGTCGGCGTAAATATGCGACTGGGGGAATCTCCTGAAGCGAGTTTCAAGGCCCACAACTGCCTTAATTGGCGCTTGCCAGAAAATCTCTTGAGAGGTGCGAGTTGTACCTACAATCGCCGCAAAATGTGAGTTGGGAACTTCCGCATTTGGACCGAAAACGGCCGTTCCCTGCACATTAAGAAATGCACGAAAAGTGCCAGAAACAGACAAGCGGGCAGATTGCCCCCGCGAGCGGATGCTTCGGTCGAGTTGTTCGCGAATAGAGGCGCCATCCACGGAATGCTCCTTTAAGAAGTCGCCTATAGTAGACTAACACGTGGCGATGCAGCGATCGATCTCGTGGCGCCGGCGTCCGAAACCCTTCACAGGAGCCGACATCCCAGCGCCTTCCCGGTATCCCTAATTGGGGGTAGGATTCTGGCGACCTGGACATGACGAGGTCTCCGATTTCAACGGCAGATTGCCGAAAGGGGAGCAAACATATTGAATGTGCTCACGCACGCGACTTCGGCGCTTTCACGGGGTTTCCTGTTGGCCACACTTCCTGCGGCTGTGGGTCTGGGGGCAACAATTGGGTTTTCCGTTGCTCAGCCCAACCAAGCCGAGACGACTCACTCGAGATTTGGTCTAGGATGAACGACTTTGCCGAGAACGCCGACGCTTGTCGCCCGATCATTTAGGACGACGTCCAATGGAAACCCCACTGACGCCGATGGAATTTGCGCGGCGAGCCCGCCGGCTGTATCCCGGCCGGGAAGCTGTGGTCGATGGAAATCTGCGGCTGACATACGCCCAGTTCTTTGATCGCTGTGATCGCTGGTCTACTGCCCTCCAGGCTATGGGGATTCAAAGGGGCGACCGCGTCGCCTATATCGCCCCGAACACACACGCGCATCTTGAAGCTTATTACGCCGTGCCGCAGATCGGCGCGGTGCTGGTGCCGATCAACTATCGCCTGATTCCTGACGATTTCGATTACATCATCAGCCATTGTGGCGCGAAAGTGGTGTGCGCTCACGTCGACCATATCGATGCCGTGGAAGGCATCCGCCACAAGCTCAAAACCGTCGAGAACTTCGTCGCACTTGAGGGCGCAGCCACGGGCTGGATCGACTATGAGACCGCACTGACCGGGTGCGGAACCGAATTCGAGAAGCCGGACATTGCCGAGACCGATTTGCTTACCATCAATTACACGAGCGGCACGACGGCACGGCCAAAGGGTGTAATGATCACCCATCGCAACGCCTATCTGAATGTGATGGGCACGCTCGTGCACCACCACCTGACGCCAGGCGACCGCTATCTATGGACCCTGCCGATGTTCCACGCCAACGGCTGGACGTTCACGTGGATCAATACCGCCCGCGGCATGACGCACGTCTGCCTGCGTCGCGTCGAGCCAAAGCTGATTTACCAGGCGATCAAGGATGAGCGAATTACCATGCTCTGCGCGGCACCGACCGTGCTGATTAGCATCGCGAACGCTCCGACGAACATACGCGACGGCGCGCCACGTGGGGTTCGGTTGTTTACGGCCGGAGCCCCACCGGCGGCTGCGACCATCGAACTCGTCGAGCGCGAACTCGGCTGGGAGCTCACACACGTCTACGGACTGACGGAGACATCGCCGCTCATCACATTCTGCGAGCCATTACCGGAGCACGAGACTCTGTCGCTTCAGGAGCGAGCCAAAATCAAGGCGCGGCAGGGCGTCGAGCTGGTCAGTTCGGGCGAACTCAAGGTGCTCGATGAGCACGGCAATGAAGTGGTGCACGACGGCCAGACCTTGGGCGAGATCGCGGTCCGCGGCAATGTTGTCATGAAAGGCTATTACAACGACCCCGATGCGACGAGCGCTGCGATCAAGAACGGATGGTTCCGTTCGGGCGACGCCGCGGTGGTTCATCCAGACGGCTACGTCGAAATCCGCGACCGTTTTAAGGACGTCATCATTTCGGGCGGTGAGAACATCTCCTCAGTCGAAATAGAGGGATGCCTGCTCCAACATCCCGCGGTGCAAGAGGTTGCGGTGGTCGGCATGCCTCATCAGCGCTGGGGTGAATCGCCGCATGCATTTGTAATACTGCGGCAGGGTGCCCATGCAACAGAAGAAGAATTGAAGATGCACGTGCGGAACGCCATTGCACACTTCAAGACGCCCCAGTGGATTACCTTCATCGATGAACTGCCGAAGACGGCAACGGGCAAGGTGCAGAAGTTCGTGCTGCGCTCAGGGAAAGCTGGCGTCTTCCGTCAATAGCAGGACAGCAATGTCGGAGAAGGGCCATCTGTCGGGATAGGGGGGAGCCTCGCGGTGCGAGTGTAACCCATGTCGCAACCATGTTGCAGGGAGCTGCCGAATGTCCGTGTAACTCACTGGAATGTAATGGGAACAGTTTGCAACATAACGTGACATGAAAAAGGGCCTAGCGATAAGCTAAGCTCTTGAATTTATTGGCGTCCCCGGCGGGATTCGAACCCACGGCCTACAGATTAGGAATCTGTCGCTCTATCCTACTGAGCTACGGGGACGCCGTGCGGCCATATATACCAGCATCGAATTGCGCGCCCAAGCCTCGGTCGCCTCAAGCCTCGGTCGCCTCAAGCCTCGGTGGCATCGGGCCTCGGCCGCGGTTCAATTCGTTCACGCCCAGACACCGACCGCGCCGGCAACTTGAGGGCCTGCGGCACCCCGGTCCCTCGATACCCCGCCAGACCCGGCCGCGATGCCGGGCCTTCCGCTTACGAGTTCCTCGCCTTATGGTTGCCGTGCTCGCCTATCCGCAAGCGAAGTCGAGATTTCACGTTGTGGGCATATTGCAATCGCTCGATGCCGCACCTTCGGGTCCCCGCTCAAAGGCCGCCAGGGCGAGCGCGCCTCGAACACCGCACCAAAAGGCCAGTCCGCCCGTCCGCGCACCGTTCCGAGCGCCATCCTATGCTACGATTCTGTGAAAATGTCGGCTGGACTCCTGACATTAGCCCGGTCAATATCCCAGCACCGAATGGTCCTAACCAGCATGGTTAATATATCGGGACATTCTGCCTTGGGAGGTAGCCATATGACAAAGACTCTACGTCGTAACCTCGTGACGACCGCGCTCGGTGCCAGCGCCTTCGTCGCCCTAGCGGCCGCGGCCGGGCTCGTGCCCGTGCAGGCGGCTGACAAGACCGTGGCCGTTGGCATCGAATTGCCGCTCACGGGTGCGGATGCCGATTCCGCCGCGCGCATCAAATACGGCGCTCAGATGGCGATCGACGAAGCGAACGCCAAGGGCGGCGTCGCGGGCTATAAGTTCGACATCGTCGTGCTCGACAGCGGTACGGCCACCGCCGGCCAATACGATCCGGCACAGGCCGCCACCAACGCGAAGAAGTTCGCATCCGATCCTAAAGTCGTCGCCGTGGTCGGACCCGAGATGAGCGGCGAGGGTAAGGCGATGTCGCCGATCCTTTCCGCATCCGACCTCGCGACCATCACGCCGTCCTCGACCAATCCCGACATCACCGATCCCAAGTTCGCCGGCCAGTATCGCCCGAAGGGCAAGGCCGTCTACTTCCGCACCGTGACCACCGACGCGTTCCAAGGCCCGAACATGGCCAATTACGCGAAGGACACCCTAAAGGCGAAATCGGTGTTCGTGCTCGACGATTCCGGCGCCTACGGCGTCGGCATCGCGGATTCCTTCCAGGCACAGGCGAAGAAGATCGGCCTCAACGTGCTCGGCCGCGACCAGCTCAATCCGAAGGAAGCCGACTACACGACGGTTCTCACGAAGATCAAGGCCATGAACCCCGACGCCATCTATTACGGCGGCGTCAGCCAGGCCGGCATCAAGCTCGCCAAGCAAGTCGCCGACGTCATGCCGAATGTCATCAAGCTGGGTGGCGACGGCATGCAAGGTGGGGACATCCTCAAGGGTGTGGGCTTCCCGGCGGTTGAAGGCTGGTACGTGACGATCGCCTCGCCGCACGTAAGTGAGGACCCGGCTCTTGCGAAGTGGGTCGAGGACTACACGAAGAAGTTCAATGTGACGCCGAGCGACTATGCCGTGACCGCCTACGACGCCGCACAGGTTATTATCGACGCGGTGAAACGCGTGGCGGCAAGCGGAAAGGAAGTCAACAAGGCAAACGTCCGGGACGCGATCCAGTCGGCCAAGCTCAAGACCCTCCAGGGCGAGGTCGCGTTCGACGAGAACGGCGACATCTTGAGCCGGACTATCAGCGTGTTCCAGATCAAGCACGACGCGAAATTTCCGGAGGACGACGTCATTCACCAATACAAGTATGTCGGTGTGGCGCCGCAAACTCCGGCGAGCTGAGGCTTGAATAGCGTCCCATGACGTTCGACCGATAGGATCGGGACCTGGCAATGACCTATACCGAAGTCCTGCTCCAGCAGGTCATCAACGGTGTGAGCCTGGGTGCCATGTACGCGCTACTGGCACTCGGGTTCACCATGGTTTACGGCATCCTGTCGCTGATCAACTTCGCCCACTTCAACGTCTTCATGGTGGGGTCGTTCATCGCGATGGGGATCTTGGAGCTGACCGGGCTGATCGGCCAAAGGACCATCCTGGCCGGCTTCCCCCTGGTGGGCGTGCTACTGCTCGCACTCGTGGGCACCATGCTGCTCTCCGGAGCGATCGGCGTGCTCATCGAGCGCTTTGCCTTGCGCCCCTTGCGGGGAGTGCCGGGCACGGCGGCGATGATCACGACGATCGGCGTCTCCTACATCCTTTTCAATATCATCCTGCTCACCGTGGGCGCCGACGCTCAGAACTTCCCGAACCCGATGCCCAAGGTGCGTTGGGGATTCGGCGGGGTCGAACTCCAGTTGCGCGAAGTGCTCGTCTGGATCGTCGCGTTCATTCTGATGGCCGGATTGCACTTCTTCGTGCGGCGCACAAAGATGGGCAAGGCCATGCAGGCGACCTCCCAGGACCAGGAAGCCGCCCGCATGATGGGGGTCGAGGTCGACAAGGTGGTGATGATCGCCTTCTTCCTCGGCTCCGCCCTTGCGGGTGCTGCCGGCCTCATCTTCGGGCTTTATTACAACTACACGAATTTCACCATCGGCTACACGGCGGGCTTACGCGCCTTCACCGCCGCCGTCCTCGGTGGCATCGGGAACATCCCGGGCGCCATGGTTGGCGGGATCATCATCGGACTCATCGAATCGCTTGGCGGGCAACTTCTCGCCGTGAGATGGACCGATGTGATCATTTTCTCCATTCTGGTCATCGTCCTCGTATTCCGGCCGACCGGCCTGTTCGGCCGGGCCGCCCCTCAGAAGTCGTGAGGCGCAACCATGGTAGCTCCCTCTCCCCGCACGACGACCCTCGGTGAGACGATCACGGCCCCGTTCCGCGCGCTTTCGATAGAGCAGCGCACACGCCTTATCGTCATCGTCGTCGGCCTCTTCCTCCTTGCATTTCCCTTCATCATCACCAACGAAGGCGACATCGACGCGGCGGCGAATGCCTGCGCTTTCGCGGTCCTGGCCCTCGGGCTCAATATCGTGGTCGGGCTCGCCGGCCTGCTCGATCTCGGTTACGCCGCCTTCTTTGCGATCGGTGCATATTTCTACGGCGTCACGTCGTCGTGGCAGCTCACGCCCGAATGGTCGAGCTTCTGGGAGCCCTTCCGCTGGCTCGGTTTCGTGCTGCGCTATCACGTCGACGGCGCGCCCGATGTCGTCCACTTCACGCTTTCGTTCTGGATCGCGATGCCGGTTTCGGCCTTCGTGGCCGCGTTCTTCGGCGTGCTCTTCGGGGCGCCGACCCTTCGCCTCAGGGGCGACTATCTGGCGATCGTGACCCTCGGCTTTGGCGAGATCGTGCCGATCGTCGCGCGCAACTGGCCGGAGCTGACCAACGGGGCCGCCGGCCTGAACGGCGTGGCGCCACCGAGCCTCTTCGGCTATTCCTTCGGCGTCGAGTCGACCCCTTATTATTATCTCGGCCTGCTGCTGATCGTTTTTCTTATGTTCGTCAGCCTGCGGCTCAAGGAATCGCGCATAGGCCGTGCTTGGATGGCGATCCGCGAGGACGAGATCGCAGCCGGTGCGATGGGAGTCAACCGCGTCAAATTGAAACTCCTCGCGTTTGCCGTGGGTGCCGGATTCGCCGGCATGACCGGAACCTTCTATGTGGCGAAGCTTCAGACCGCGACACCGGACATGTTCATGTTCCCGGTGTCGGTCATGGTGCTCGTGATGATCGTGCTCGGCGGCATGGGTAGCATCTACGGCGTGGTCGTCGGCGCGGTGATCCTGCAACTCCTTCAATCCTGGTTCCTCCAGGATCTTACCCAATGGATCCACGCGCTCGGCCGAATGGTGGACAGCGAGTCGTTGCAGCATATCGACCTGGTGCAATCGATCGAACTCATTTTCGGCTTCATCCTCGTTTTCATGATGCTGTTCCGGCGCCAAGGACTCATTCCCGCACGCCGCAGTACGCCGGCCCTGACTTTCGAACAGCAAACGGCGTTACCGACGCGCGGCGTGGTCGCGACTCAGCTTCGCGTGATCGAAACCTATAAGGCGGACTCCTCGGTGCCGATGCTCGATATTCAAAAGCTCCTGAAGCGCTTCGGCGGTATTACGGCGGTGAAGGAGGTCGATCTCAGGATCGAGCAAAGCAGCATCGTCGCCCTCATCGGCCCCAACGGCTCGGGTAAGACGACGTTCTTCAATCTCATCACCGGCATGAACGAGCCGGACGGCGGCAAGGTCATCCTGTTGGGCGAGGACATCACGGGCCTGCCGTCTCATGCGGTCGTCGAGCGCGGGGTCGCCCGGACGTTCCAGAACCTCCGCCTTTTTAACAATATGACGGTGATGGAAAACATCCTCGTCGGCATGCATGCGCGGACGACGTCGGATGCCATCGGTTCGGTGCTCCACACGCCCCACACGTTGCAGGAGGAGCGTGATTCGCGCGAACGCGCGATGGAGATCATATCGATCTTCGGGAACCGCTTAACGCCGCGCGTCAATCAACTGGCGCATGAGCTTTCCTACGCCAATCGCCGCCGCACGGAAATTGCGCGCGCACTTGCCTCTCGGCCCAAGATTCTGCTGCTCGACGAGCCGACCGCGGGAATGAACCCGGCGGAAACGCTGGAGCTTGCCGAGCAGATAAAGAGTTTCCGCAAGATGGGGCTGACCATTTTCCTCATCGAGCACAAGCTCAACGTCGTCAACGACCTCGCCGACAAGATCGTGGTGCTCGATCACGGCGAAAAGATCGCCGAAGGGACCGCGGAAGAAGTCCACGCCCGGCCCGAAGTGCTCGAAGCCTATCTCGGCCGGAAGGTGGCCCATGCTTGAGTTTCGCGACGTCGACACCTACTACGGCGAGCTGCACGTCCTCAAGAAGGTCAACTACGTCATCAACAAGGGCGAAATCGTGTGCCTCTTGGGCGGCAACGCCTCCGGCAAGTCGACCACGATGAAGACCGTGCTCGGTATCGTGACGCCCAAGGCCGGAACGGTGCTGTTCGAGGGTAAGCCGATCAACAACCTGCCGACGGCGGAGCGCGTCAAGCGCGGCATCGCACCGGTTCCCGAGGCGCGCCGCCTCTTTCCCCGTATGACGGTGTTCGAGAACCTCGAAATGGGTGCTTATACGCGCGACGATCGCGACGGCATCCAGGAGGACATGGAGAAGGTTTACGAACTTTTTCCCCGCGTGAAAGAGCGCCTTGCCCAGCAGGCGGGAACCCTTTCGGGTGGCGAGCAGCAGATGGTGGCGATGGGCCGCGCATTGCTGGCGCGGCCGCGGCTCTTGTGCATGGACGAGCCCTCGATGGGACTTTCGCCCGCCTATGTCGAGCAGATTTTCGAAATCATTCAGACGATCAACAAGCTCGGCACCTCGATCTTCGTGGTCGAGCAGAACGCCAGCATGGCGCTCTCGATCGCCCATCGGGGTTATGTGCTGCAGACCGGCGAGGTGGTGCTATCCGGCACGGCCAAGAGCCTTCTTGAGAATGAAATGCTCAAAAAGACGTATCTCGGCGAAATGCAGCACTGACTTTCGGCGCCCGAAAAAGGCGAAAGGGGGGTCGCGATGAGCACGGCGGCTGCGGTCAAATCTGGCGTCAATCTCAGTCTCGATGCGGCCCTCAAGGAGGCGGAGGAGCGCTTCGTCGCCGCCAACCCGAAGAGTGGTGCTCGTCAAGCGGCGGCCGAGTCGGTCATGCCTGGCGGCAACACGCGAACGATCCTCTTCTATCCGCCTTATCCGGTCGCGATCGTGAAGGGCGAGGGCTGCCGGCTCACCGATCTCGACGGGCACGTCTACGTCGATTTCCTCGGCGAATACACGGCCGGGCTTTACGGCCATTCCCAGCCCGCGATCCTGCAGGCGATCAAGGCGGTGCTCGACGGGGGTATTACTCTCGGCGGACCGAATGTGTACGAGGCTGAGCTTGCCCGGCTCGTATGCGCGCGGTTTCCCTCGTGCGACATGGTGCGGTTCACGAATTCGGGGACCGAGGGTAACCTGATGGCGCTCGGCACCGCCCGCGCAGCGACCGGGCGAAGCCATATCCTCGTGTTCGAGGGCGCCTATCATGGCGGTGTATTGACCTTCGGTCACGGCGGCTCGCCGGTCAACGTGCCTTTCCCGATTGTTTATGCGCCCTACAACGACACCGCGGCCACGCTCGCTGTGATCGAGAAGCACGCCGCGGAGTTGGCCGCGATCATCGTCGAACCGATGATGGGTTCGGGCGGCGCCATTCCCGCACGCCGCGATTTCCTCGAGGCCTTGCGCAACGCCGCCACGAAGCACGGCATTGTCCTCATCTTCGACGAGGTGATGACGTCCCGGCTGTCATCGGGCGGCCTTCAAAAGAAGCTCGGTATCGTTCCCGACTTGACAAGCTTCGGGAAATATATCGGCGGCGGCCTGACCTTCGGCGCCTTCGGCGGCAAGCGTGCGCTCATGGAACGCTACGACCCCCATAAACCCGGCTACATCGGTCATGCCGGAACATTCAACAACAATGTCCTTACGATGGCGGCCGGTGTCGCCGGACTCACGCATGTTTTCACGCCCGAGGCGGCGGAAAGGCTCAACGCCGCGGGCGACGCATTGCGCGGCAAACTCAACGCGATCGGCCGCAAGCTCGGCGTGCCGGTCATCGTGAACGGGGTCGGCTCGCTCCTCGCGGTGCATTTCCAGTCGAAACCGATCGAGCGGCCGGCGGATGCCGAGGCAACGCCGGCTGCAGCGCGCTCCCTTTTCCATATCGAGATGCTGGCGCGCGGCTACTATCTGGCCCGGCGGGGTTTCATCAGCCTTTCGGTCGAGCATGGCCCGGCGGAGTTCGACGGATTCGCCCAGGCCTTCGGCGATTTCCTCGAGAACTACCGCTCGATCCTCGCCCCTTAGAACGCGACAGCGCCTCGGCGCGCTGACTCACGATCTCAAGATTGGCGTGAACCCGTGGCTTATCGGTTGGGTGATTCGGCTGTAGCAATACCATGCGCCACCCCTTTTTTCGTCATGGCCAGGCTGCCCGTGGTTAAGGCCCGAAAACAACGCCGAGGACCAAAGGTCTCGCTCGTCAGGGTCCCCTATTCGTTCATTCCCCAATAAGTTCCCTGAGGTTCTGAAGCGGATAGGCGTAGGTCAAAACCGCCACTTCCGAACCAGGGTTACTGCGGCTCAAGCCAGCGTTCGAAATATGGTAGAACGCCACGCCAAGCCTGGAATCATCGTCGAAGCGATAGGCAATCCCGATAGCCGATCGAAACTCCGGAAAGGCCGCCCCCAGCCTGGCATCATCGGCGCGCTCATAGCCGCCGATGGCAAGGCTCGGTGTCGCGTAGACATTGCTTCCGAGATAAAAATCGACCGCGAACCCGCCATAGCCATAGACCGCTTTTCGCGATGTCGAGAGGATCCCGACGATCGGTTTGATGTAACCGAAAATCTCGTAGTCCGAGCGATATTCGAAATTGTAGGCAAAGCTGTGGTCGCGGCGGACGTCAAAAGAACCGAGCTGAAATTCGATAAAATCGGAACTGTCGCAGGAATACCAGGAAGTTTCCGAACAGGCGTGTGCCGGAACCACCAGCACGCTAAGGGTCAGCAGGCTCAGGAGCCCGAGTGCGACGCGCAAGACCAACCCCGCTGGATACTGGACCGAATGGTTTGAAAGACCGGCGCCCAGATAATACGGGATTCCGAATTGCTGGCAAGCGACGTGTGTGTTTATCCGGAACCGACGCGCGAATTGATATGTCACCAGCGCCATTGAAGCGTGCGGAACCCGTCGGTTGCATCGAGGAGTGCGGAGCGAATGCCCGGCTCCATCGCCGAATGGCCGGCATCGGGTATCACGTGATACCGCGCCTCCGGCCAAGCTCGATGCAGCTCATCCGCCGTCGCGATCGGGCAGACGACATCGTAACGGCCCTGCACGATGACGGTCGGCAGATGTCGCACCAGCGGAATGTTCTCGAGGAGAAAATTTTCGGCCAGAAAGATACCGTTGATAAAGTAGTGCGCCTCCATTCGCGCAAGGCCAAGTGCCATCCGATCGTCACCGAAGGCGGCGACGGTCTCCGGACTCGGTAGAAGTGTCGAGCAAGACCCCTCATAGACGCTCCAGCGCCGTGCAGCGGGCATGTGCACGTCGGGATTGGGGTCCATGAGGCGCTTGTGGTAGTTCGCGAGCAGGTCGCCGCGTTCGGCTTCGGGAAGGAACTCAGCGAACGTCCGCCACGCCTCCGGGAAGAGATTGCGAATATCGTAGAGAAACCAATCGATCTCGCTCTTTCGACAGACGAAGATTCCGCGCAAAACGAGGCCGCTGCACCGATCAGGATGAGTCTCGGCATAGGCAAGCGCCAACGTCGAGCCCCACGAGCCGCCGAACACCAGCCAGCCCTCGATGCCGAGATGGCGGCGAAGCGTCTCGATATCGCTTACAAGAAGTGGTGTGGTATTCGCACGCGTCTCGCCGAGCGGGACCGAACGGCCAGCACCACGCTGGTCGAACACCACGATACGGTAATGCGCTGGATCGAAAAACCGGCGATGAGTGGGCGTGCTTCCAGCGCCCGGGCCGCCATGGAGGAAAAGGACGGGTGCTCCCCGGGGATTGCCCGATACCTCCCAATACATCGTGTGAACGTCGTCGAGCTTCAGCATGCCGCTCTGGTGCGGCTGGAGTTCGGGATAAAGCTCCCTCACGGGCGGCATCGGGCTCTCCACGACATCGTTCGGCGACGAGTACCTTGGGGTGGTGGCGACAGCCGAGTGCTATGACTATTGCGCGATGCCGGCACGATCGAGAATGGCATGCAGCAGGACTTCGCAACCCGCCGCGACGTCGCTCGGTGTTGCGTTCTCGATCTCGTTGTGGCTCAACCCGTTCTCGCACGGCACGAAGATCATCGCGGTGGGTGCGACCTTGGACATGTAGCAGGCGTCGTGTCCCGCACCCGAAACAATGTCGCGATGGGCGTAGCCGAGACGGGTTGCCGCTGCGCGCACGGCGTTGATGCAATCGGGCTCAAAGCGCACGACCTCGGTGAGGGAGATCTGCTCGATCGAAAGTTCAAGCCGTTGTTCGATTGCAATCGACTGGAAACGCAGGCGCATTTCGTGATCCATCGCGGCGAGCGTGCCCGCATCCGGGTGGCGCAGATCGGCGGAAAAATAAACCTGCCCGGGAACGACATTGCGTGAGTTGGGATGCACCTTCAGCATCCCGACCGTTGAGACCGCGTAAGGTGCATGGCTCTTTGCGATTTTTTCGAGGCAAGCGATCATGCGCGCGGCCCCCGCCATCGCATCGCGGCGATTCGGCATCGGCGTCGTGCCGGCATGGGAATCCAGGCCCGTGACGACCACGTCATACCAGCGTTGGCCCTGGGCCCCTGTGACGACGCCGATCGTCTTCTGCTCGGTCTCGAGGATCGGCCCCTGCTCGATATGCACCTCGAAAAAGGCGCCGACCTTGCGCCCGCCGACCGGCGCCTTTCCGGCATAGCCGATCTTCTCGAGCGCTTCGCCCATGGTAATCCCGTCGGTGTCCTTGAGGCCGAGCGCGAAGTCGAGCGAAAATTTTCCGGCGAAGACGCCGGAGGCGGTCATCGACGGGGCAAACCGCGAGCCTTCTTCGTTCGTCCAAACGACTGCTTCGACCGGGGCTTTGGTCTTTATTCCAAGATCGTTCAAGGTTCGCAGCACCTCAAGGCCCGCCATGACGCCATAGGCGCCGTCGAACTTGCCGCCGGTCGGCTGGCTGTCGAGATGGCTGCCTGTCATGATCGGCGGGAGCGACTCGTCGCTCCCGGCCCGGCGCGCGAAAATATTGCCGATGGCGTCGACGGTGATCGTGCAGCCGGCCTCCGCGCACCATCGCGCGAAAAGGTCGCGCGCCTGCTTGTCGAGTGATGTCAGCGCCAAACGACACACCCCGCCCTTCGGTGTTGCGCCGATTTCCGCCATTTCCATGAGGCTAAGCCACAGCCGTTCGCCGTTGACCTTCAAGTTCTTCTGCATCTCCGACCTCCGGTAATCGCCGGGGAAAACGGTAGGAGGTGGCCGTGAGCCGGTCAAGGCTCGCTTGGCATTGCCCGCTCAATGAGTGCAATCGCGTCGAATCCGGTCGGCAGGGTGCCGAACGCCAGGCCGCGATCCCCGTCAAGCCGGGAAGCGCAGAACGCGTTCGCGACGTTGGCCGGGTCGTTTCGCAGGAGAATGGCGGCCTCGAGCGCCAACGCGAGTGCTTCGATCAGCCGCCGCGCGCGCGTTTCCCTCTCGTCGCGATTCTCGATTTCCACGCCAAGCCGATCGAGAAAGCGGTCATAACGTGCGTCGAGCCCGCGCGAGGCGCTCAACTCCGCGAGCAGCAGCTCAACGCTTTCCGGCTCGCGCTCGAGTGTGCGCAATACGTCGAGGCAGATGACGTTGCCCGAGCCCTCCCAGATGCCGTTGACCGGCGCTTCGCGGTAAAGACGCGGCATCACGCTCTCTTCGACGTAGCCGTTGCCGCCGTGGCATTCGAGGGCTTCGCCAACCAGCGCCGGCGCGCGCTTGCAGATCCAGTATTTGGCAATCGCCGTGGCGATCCGCGCGAAACGGCGCGCGTGTTCGTCGTCCTGACCTTCGCCGAATGCGCGCGCCACGCGGAACGCGAGTGCCGTCGCCGCCTCGGATTCGAGCGTCAGGTCGGCGAGCACGTTGCGCATCAAGGCGTGGTCGACGAGACGGCGCTGGAACGCCGAACGATGCGACGCGTGATGAAGCGCCTGGACGAGTGCTTGACGCATGAGGGCCGCCGATCCAAGCGCGCATTCGAGGCGCGTCCCCTGCACCATCTCGATGATGGTCGCAATGCCTCGGCCTTCCTCGCCGACGAGGCGTCCCCATGTCTCGTCATACTCGATCTCGCTCGATGCGTTGGAGCGGTTGCCGAGTTTCGATTTGAGGCGCTGGATGAATATCCGATTTTTCGTCCCGTCGGGCAGAAAGCGTGGCACGAAAAAGCACGACAAGCCGCCCTCGGCATACGCCAATGTCAGGAAGGCATCGGACATGGGGGCGGAGCAAAACCATTTATGGCCGGTCAGAAGATATTCGCATCCAGGCCCCCGAGCGCCCACGGCCCGAGCGCGCGTCGAATTCGCGCGCACGTCGGACCCGCCCTGTTTTTCGGTCATCGCCATGCCGAAGGTCGCACCCGTCTTGTCCTTGGCCGGGATGAACCGGGAATCGTAGCGCCCACTCGTGAAACGCGGTTCCCACTCGCGCGCCAAATCGGGCAGGTGCCGCAGGACGGGCGTGCCCGCAAAGGTCATCGCCATCGGGCAGGAAACGCCCGCTTCCGCCTGACCCCAGAGGAAAGCCAGCGCTGCACGCGCGACGTGAGCGCCCGGGCGTTTCTCGACCCATGCGTAACTTGGGACCCGATGCTCGACCGCAAGCGCCATGAGAGTATGGTAAGCGGGATGAAAATCGACCTCGTCGATACGGTTGCCGAAACGGTCAAAGGCCCTGAGCTCGGGCGGAAAGCGATTGGCCTGCTCGGCGAGCCGCATCGTCTCCGCAGCACCAACGACGGCGCCGAGCGCCACGAGGCGATCTTGTGCGAAGGCGCCACCCTCTCGCACCACCGCGTCCCGCAGTGCGCGGTCCGTGAGGAACAGGTTTAGATTTTCGAGCGGCGGGGGCTGGTTAATGACCTCATGCGTTCCGTAGACGTGGTGACTGGGCCGCTCATCCATGGTCGTCCTCGCCAAAGACTCGCAAAAGCGGACGATCGAAACGGCTTATGTTACCTCGCCAGCCGGCCCGATCCGACTCCGTCGACGTTAAAGCCCCAGCATTGCGGCCGGGGCTTTTCCATCGTCAATCCAGTGTCCACGTTGCCGGGGAATGCTTTAGTGGCCTGCTCGGGCGGACGCGAGCCCGATAATGGCCTAGGCAACCTTGAGAATGTCTTCGAGGCGCTTGATCGCCCGCTTCTCGTCGAGCTTCTCGACGGCCGCAAGCTCGCGCGCCAGCCGATCGAGGGCCGCCTGGTAGATCTGCCGCTCGCTATAGGATTGGTCGGGCTGGTCGGTGCCGCGATGGAGATCGCGAACCACCTCCGCAATGGATACCGGGTCGCCCGAATTGATCTTCGCTTCGTACTCCTGGGCGCGACGGCTCCACATCGTTCGCTTTACCCGGCTCCGTCCCTTCAAGGTCTTGAGGGCGGATTCCATCACCTTCCGGGTCGAGAGCTTGCGCAGGCCTACCTGCGTCGCCTTGCTGACCGGCACGCGAAGCGTCAACTTCTCCTTGTCCAGCTGAATCACAAAGAGCTGCAGGGACGAGCCAGCGATCTCCTGCGTCTCGACGCCGGAAATCCGGCCGACACCGTGCGCGGGGTAAACGACCAGATCGCCTGTGCCAAAGGGCGACTCGTTCGCAATGCCTTGCCTCTTTCCTACCATTAATCTCTCCGTAACAAAGAACAGAAAGCACACGTGTCCCCGTGCGCACGCAACGCAGCTGGTCTCACCCCTTTTGAGGCCGCTCCAGGGTACTGACGGACCCTATAGACATGGTGCACAGCATAAGGCATGCACCCGAAGCGATGCTTATACCATAATCCAGGTCAAAAGTGTAGCCCTCAGCGTTAACGCGAGCATCCGGCTTGGTCGAATCTAACCAGTAAAACAGGTTTTATCAGAAAATTAACTGAAACTGCCGCTCTTTCAACGCTTGGCGGGGTTCGGGCTAAAGAACTTCTCGAATTTGCCAGCGGTGTCCTTGAATTGGTCGGCATCGGGCGGAATTTCGCCTTTACGGGTGATGTTGGGCCAGCTTTCGGCATATTTTCGGTTCACCTCGACCCAGCTCGAGACATCGCCGTCGGTATCGGGCTTGATCGCCTCGACCGGGCATTCGGGCTCGCAGACGCCGCAATCGATGCATTCGTCGGGGTGAATGACGAGCATATTCTCGCCTTCGTAAAAACAGTCGACCGGGCATACCTCGACGCAATCCATGTATTTGCACTTGATGCAGCTCTCGGTCACGACGTAGGTCATCGATTTCTCCCGTATGGTTCGGCACCGGCGAGGGCTTCCGGTCTGCATCCCGAGGCCGGCCGGAGTGGTAAATAAGCCCAAGCCGCATAATGGGGCAAGCGGGAATAGTGGTTCACCCTTCCTCGCCAAGACGGTCGAGTGCGCGACGCTCCTTTTTCGTGGGTCGACCGGAACCCGGATCGCGCACGGCCGTGGCGAGTGCGTCACGAGCATCTTCGCCCACGCGCTGTTCCGGGGTCAGATCCTCGTATAGGCGTTGCGCCTCTACCGCCGGCCCCCGGCGCACACCGAGAGCGATCACCTTGATCACGCGAATTTGCCGACCTTGGGGAAAGGTTAGCACATCGCCCGGCCGGATCGGCTGATGCGCCTTCGTCGCGACGACCCGGTTGATGCGCACCTTGCCATCGGCGCAAAGCCGCGTGGCAAGGGA
Source organism: Alphaproteobacteria bacterium (assembly GCA_035625915.1). NCBI lineage: Bacteria > Pseudomonadati > Pseudomonadota > Alphaproteobacteria > Alphaproteobacteria bacterium. The sequence continues at coordinate 33,144 of DASPOR010000206.1, forward strand.
GCGGCTTTTGAAGAAACGCGCGAACCAAAGCCACTTGTCGACGCGCAACGTCTGAACGGCACTCCTCTCGGAGTCCGTACCGAAATCGTCCCGCACGCGATCCGCGTCAATCGGTGCCGACAAGATTCCAATCCTTGAGTTTGGCGAAGGGCGAGGAGGCATCCTCGCGTTCGAGCCGCTTTGCACTTCGCTGCCGGCGCTTGGGCCACCTGTTTCCCTTGGCGCGCCGAGACTCGACGAAGCGAAGTGCTCCTTCGCCCTCCTCGGCGCGGAAGCCGAGAGTGGCGAGGATCGGAACGAGATCGTCCTTCGGACAGCCGACGAGGGAGAGAATCTTCGCATCGGGTTCAAAGGGCCCGTGGCGGGAGCGTCGTCTTGCCTCGAGCGAAAGACGATCGAGGCGGTCAGCGCGCACCGCGACATGCCCAAAGACGCGATATCCGATCGCCTCATAAAACGCGAGCGGGACCGCAGGGTCGAGCTTGATCGAAATCCTGCCCGGCGAGGGTGCCGATACGAGATCGACCATGTCGTGATGTACGGCCCAAAGAAGCGTCTTCAACGCAATCGCATCGGGCTTGAGAAGGGCCGGAAGATAAACGGCATCGACGCCGGTGCACACGCCGTGGCGCTTGAGGGTCGCTCGTGCCGCCGCGTCGAGGGCATCGAGTTGGGGGCGCACGGGCGTTCTGGGTACGACGCCGAGCCGCTCCTTGAGCTGGAAGGCGAGGCCCCGCGCCGCACCCGTGAGGGGAGCTTCCTCGAGGGCATATAGTGGCTGAAGCCGCGCGCGGATTTGACGTTCGACCCGAGCCGCGATGTTCCGGCGCAGGATCTCGCGCGTTTGCGGCTCAATGAGGTCGGTCGGCATCAAGAGCGCGCGCGGCGTCAGGGGATGTTCGCCGGGTGCAAGATAGGCGATCGGCGAGGCGTTCCATACCACCCGGCCGTCCGCGCGGAGGGCGAAATTCACGTCCGGTTCCTCGAGTGCCCGCTTGACGCGCGCCGGCATTTCGCTGCGCAGCGCGCGGAGGGCGGCACTCATCAGCGCTTTCGCCTCGTCGGGCGAGCCGGTCTCGATCGGCGTGAAACGGAAGCCGTCGATTTGACCGACGGCTTCGCCCTCGACCAGCACTTGACCGGTGCGGGTGACGGCGCCGAGGAGCTCGGTCCCGGCGCGCCTGTGGCGTTGCAGCGTCGCCGCACGCTTGTCTACAAATCGCTGCGTCAAGCGCGCGTGAAGCGCGTCGGATAGACGGTCTTCGATGTTGCGCGCGCGCTCTTGCCAGTGTGCTGCATTGGGAAGCCACTCGGCGCGATGGGAAATGAAGGTCCAGGTTCGAACGAAGGAAATGCGCTGGACGAGTGCGTCGATGTCGCCGTCGGGGCGGTCGAGCGCTGCAAGCTGGGACGCTACCCAGTCCTCGGGCAGCCTCGCGGCGGGTCCGATCAGGTGGAGAAAAATCCGCTTGAGGAGACGGACATGCGCATCACTCAGAATCTTGCGGAAATCGGGTATCTGGCAAACTTCCCAGAGGGTGCGCAGGGCCGCGGCCGCGTGCGCAAGCGGCGCCACATCGGGGTCCCGCGCCAAGGTGGTGAGCGCTTGCACGTCCTCGGCTTCGCGCGCACGCCTCAGGAACGGTGCTGGCGGGGGCGCTTCCAGGCTTCGCAATAGATTATCGATCGAGCGGAAATCGAGATCGACGTTGCGCCAGTAGAGAGTCTTGAGCGGTTCGAAGCGATGCTCCTCGATCGCTTCGACGAGCTCGGGATCGAGGGGGCCGAGTTCGCCCGTGGCGCCGAACGTCCCATCCGACATGTAGCGCCCCGCGCGCCCGGCGATCTGCGCGAGCTCCGCGGGGTAGAGCCGGCGCGGCGACCAGCCGTCGAATTTCACAAGGCTCGAGAAGGCGACGTGACTCACGTCCATATTGAGCCCCATGCCGATCGCGTCGGTCGCGACAAGGTAGTCGACCTCGCCTGCCTGATACATCGCGACTTGCGCGTTGCGCGTGCGCGGGCTCAGGGCCCCCAGGACGACCGCCGTGCCGCCGCGTTGGCGGCGCATCTGCTCCGCGAGCGCGTAGACCTCTTGCACTGAGAACGCAACGACCGCACTCCGCGGCGGCAGACGCGTGAGCTTGCGCTGGCCGGTATAGGTAAGGTGCGAGAATCGGGGCCGCGTGACGAACTCGACGCCGGCGACGAGCTTCCGTAACAGGGGACGAATCGTCTCGGCACCCAGCAGCATTGTCTCTTCGTTGCCGCGCGCATAAAGAAGCCGGTCGGTGAAGACGTGGCCGCGATCCGGATCGGCCGCGACTTGGATTTCGTCGACCGCCATGAATTCGACGCTGCGGTCGAGCGGCATGGCTTCGACGGTGCAAACCCAATAGCTCGGGTGCGCGGGAACGATTTTTTCCTCGCCGGTGACGAGTGCAACCGCCTTCTCGCCCTTGAGCCGGACGATCCGATCGTAATTCTCCCGCGCGAGCAGTCGGAGCGGGAAGCCGATCATGCCCGTGCGGTGCCCCAGCATCCGCTCGATTGCGAGGTGGGTTTTTCCGGTGTTGGTCGGCCCGAGGACAGCGATGGGATGTCGGGGATCGCGGGTTTTCGTCAACAAGCCGATCGATCCTTTTTAAAAAGTTGCCTAGACATGCACTCCCCAGCCTAGCCGCCCTTGAGGGGCACAAAGGCGACAGGCAGGATGGGGCGCGCCACGACCGGCCCGCGTTGCCCGCCTACCACGATCGAAAGTTCCTGTTCTTCGCGCGCGCGCCCGATCGGCAAGACCATTCGCCGGCCTGCCTTCAATTGGGCGACCAGCGCCAACGGAACGCGTTGTGCGGCCGCGGTCACGATGATGCCATCGAAGGGGGCGGCTTCCGGCCAGCCAAGCGAGCCGTCGCCTGTGCGCAATTCAATGTTGCGATAGCCGAGACGCGCGAGGCGTGCGGCTGCATCCCGGGCAAGTTCGGGAACGTATTCGATCGAATAGACCGACCTTGCGAGTTCGGCGAGGACGGCCGTTTGGTATCCGCAGCCGGTACCGATCTCAAGGATCGCATCGTCGGGGCGGATCTCAAGCAGATGGGTCATCACCGCGACGATGTAGGGTTGGGAGATCGTCTGGCCATGTCCGATCGGCAGCGGCGAATTCTCGTAGGCAAGATGTCTCGAGCCTTCGGGCACGAATTCGTGGCGGGGTATCGAGCCGAGCGCCGACATCACGCGGGGATCGAGTGTGTCGGTGCCGAGATACTCGCGCGTCTTGCGAACCTCGTCCTCGATCTCGCCGAGCAGCCGCCGACGCTGCTCTTGGTAGGGGCAGCCGTCCGGGTGGCCGCGGTGCCGAGGGTCGGTCGTCACGGGCAAAAGCATAACAGGTCGGCGGCAATGGCACCAAGCCGGACCTTGCGGGCCTGCTCGTCAGTCGCCCCTGCGGCGGACGACGTAGTCCGCGATCTGCCGTCGAGCCGCATCGAAAGCCTCACCGACCGCAACCATAAGGTCCCGGTGGGTATGAAGCCGCAGGCGCCCCTTCGCTGCGTAGACAGCGCCCCCCGGCAGCGTGACGTCGACCTTCACCCGGAACACCCCGCCCTTTTGGTGGCTTTTGTGGGGTGCTTCGACGGTAACATGGCAGCCGGTGATGCGCTTCGATAGACGTTCCAATTTGCGCGCCTTTTGCCGGATACGGTTTTCGACGGTCTTGCTCGGGGTGATGTCGCGAAAGGTGATCTGAAGCGGAACCTGCATTGCCTGCTCCACCATGTCTGGAGAGACGAACGAGCCTACATCTCGCATGTGGGTAGGTATGGCGCAATGTACAAGCGGGCTTGGTCTTGCTTACGAGGGGCTTGCAGCCGGCGAACGCCTTCCTCATATCAGCACACGAGAACGCAGGCACCCAAACGAGGGGAACCATGTCCGAAGAAAAGCTCAACTTTCAGGCGGAGGTCAGCAAGCTCCTGGATATCGTCGCCCATTCGCTTTACAGCGAGCGGGAAGTGTTCCTGCGCGAACTGATTTCGAATGCATCGGATGCCTGCGACCGCTTGCGTTACGAAGCCCTTACGAAGCCCGAGCTGCTCGAGGGCGGGGCCGATTTCCGCATTACCCTCTCGGCCGACAAGAAGACCGGCACGCTCACGATCGCCGACAATGGGATCGGCATGAGCCGCGCCGATCTCATTGAAAATCTCGGCACCATTGCGCGTTCCGGCACCGCAGCGTTCGTCACCGAGGCGGCCAAGGGCGATGGCGATGCCGCACCGAGCCTGATCGGTCAATTCGGGGTCGGTTTTTATTCCGCGTTCATGGTTTCCGACCGTGTGGAAGTCGTCTCACGCAAGGCGGGGGGCAGCGAGGCGTGGCACTGGATTTCGGACGGCAAAGGCAGCTTCACGGTCGGCGAGGCGGAGCTTGCGAGCCGCGGTACGCGTGTGAATCTTCACCTCAACGACACGGCGAAAGAATTCCTCGAAGCGGCACGACTGCGCGAGGTTGTAAAGCGTCACTCCGACCACATCGCAATTCCGATCGAATTGGATGAGGCCGGCAAGAAGGAAACGATCAATCGCGCTTCTGCCCTTTGGACACGGCCCAAAAGCGAGATCACCGAGCTTCAGTACAAGGAATTTTACCGCCAAAGTGCCCATAGTTTCGACGAGCCGTGGGCGACGCTCCACTATCGGGCGGAAGGGACGCTCGATTATACGGCCCTCCTCTTCGTGCCCCAGGAGCGGCCCTTCGATCTCTTCAACCCAGAGCGCAAAAGTTCGGTGCGCCTCTACGTGAAACGCGTTTTCATCACCGACGAATGCCCGGAACTTTTGCCGGCCTATCTGCGCTTTTTGCGCGGCATCGTCGACACGGACGACCTGCCCCTCAACGTCAGCCGCGAAATGCTTCAAAAGAACCCCGTGCTCATCAAGATGCGGACGGGCCTCGTCAAGCGGACCCTCGACGAGCTCGACCGAAAAGCCAAGGACGATCCAAAAGACTACGCGAAGTTCTGGCGGAATTTCGGCGCCGTGCTGAAGGAAGGGCTATACGAAGACCCGGAGCAGCGCGAGCGCCTTCTCGCCCTTGCCCGCTTCCACTCGACCGCGGGTGAGGAGCTTGTGAGTTTCGAGGACTACCTAACCCGCATGCGGGAGGGCCAAGAGGCGATCTATTACATCGCGGGCGAGACGGTCGAAGTGGTGCGGCGAAGCCCACAGCTCGAAGGGTTTCGGGCGAAGGGCGTGGAAGTGCTCTTGATGACCGATCCCGTCGATGAGTTCTGGCTGAGCGCTGTCGGAAGCTACAAGGAGAAACCCTTCAAATCCGTCACGCGCGGAAGTGCCGATCTCGCCAAGATAAAAAGTGCCGCGGGAAGCGATGCCGACGGCGACAAACGCGAGGACGACAGTGCGGCATCCGAGGTGAGCGGGCTCGTGGCCCTCTTCAAATTGACGCTGAAGGACATGGTCAAGGATGTACGCGCGTCGGAGCGGTTGACCGACAGCCCCGTGTGCCTGGTCGCGGACGAAGGCGACATGGACATCCATCTTGAGCGGCTTCTACGCCAGCACAAGCAGGTCGACCAAGGGGCACGGCGCATCCTGGAGGTCAATCCGACGCATCCCCTCATAAGGCGTCTCGTCAAGGACGTGTCGAAAAAGGGGACGTCGTCGCGAATCGAGGATTATGCGTTCTTGCTGCTCGACCAAGCCCGCATCGTTCAGGGCGAAACGCCACCCGATCCGGCCGCATTCTCCCGCCGGCTCGCGAGCGTGTTGGAGTACGGCCTCATCGGCTGATTGACCAGGCTTCAGGGCCAAAAAAAAGCGGCCACCCCCGGGGGCGGGGTGTGGCCGCGTTGTGGGTGCCGATGTGGATGGCACCGCCTTGCGGTAAGTGTGTGACGTCGCAATCCAGCCCTCGCCCAAATTCTCCACCGACAACGTCTACCGGGCGGGCTGGCAACACAAACGATAAACATCTCGTTGTCATTCGACAAACGAATTTTATCGATGTAAACTATCGTTTTTTCCGATAATAGCAGACGGACGCCGTTACCCTCGAACGCGGTCTGTTCAAATGGACATCGAGCAAGCGCGCACATTTTTGGAGATCGCCGAGTCCGGCACCTTCGTGAAGGCGGCGGAACGGCTCAATATCACCCAATCCACGGCGAGTATGCGCATCAAAGCGCTCGAGGACAGCCTGGGCCGACCGCTTTTCACGCGCAGCAAAGCCGGCGCTCAGCTGACGGCGGCGGGCCAGCAATTCCGGCGCTATGCCACGACCGTGGTCCGCGCCTGGCAGCAGGCGCGTCAAGACGTGGCGTTGCCGCCCGGTTTTCGAGCCGTTCTGGGGATCGGCGGCCAGCACAGCCTATGGGAACGGCTGCTGATCAAGTGGGTCCCGTGGATTCGGACCGCGATGCCCGACGTGGCGGTCCGCGCCGAGGTGGGAACACCCGAAACGCTGATCCGCCAACTGAGCGAGGGGCTCCTCGATATCGTGGCGATGTATGCGCCGCAGAACCGTACCGGATTCGTTGTCGAGCAACTCTTCACCGACCGCATCGTCATGGTCTCGACCGAAAAGGATGCACGGCCGGTTCTCGATGACCGCTACGTGTATGTCGACTGGGGCCCCGCGTTCCATTCGGGCCACTCCCAGGCCTTTCCCGATTTCGCGACACCGGCGGTGAGCGTTGGCATCGGTTTTTTGGGACTTTCCTATCTCCTCGAAAGCGGGGGAAGCGGCTATTTCCCGATACGCGTGGTGCGTCCGCACATCGAGGCGGGCCGACTTCACCTGGTCAAGGAGGCGCCCGATTTCCACCGGCCGGCCTACGCGGTTTATCCCCAAAGCTCAGCACAGGAGAGCTTGCTCAAAGTCGCGTTCCAGGGTCTGCGAAACCTTGCGAGTGCTGAAGCGGCGACGTCGGACGAGGCGGCCTGAGCGGCGTGCAATCGCGGCTCAAATCCATAGCCGGATAAGTATCTGGGCGCACGACACCCCATCGCACGACATCCCGCGCGTCCGTTTCCCGGTGTCGAGGGGTCGCTTAGTTTTCGTCGATGAGCGTGGCGCCGAGGATGGGTCCTTGGCCCTCGCCCGCCGAATTATCCGCCTGCAGCAGGATCGCGCAGCCGCTATCGGGTTTTAGCGCGACCTCGACGGGAATCTCCGCGGCCTTGCCGTCATAGCGGCCCGCCTTGCGCCACTCGCGCACGATGTTGAACTCCTGGAGCGTGCGGCCGCCATTTTCGCCGCGCGCCACGTCGGTCGTGCGCTCCTTGTCGAAGATCGCGAGCCAAACCGTCGCCGTCCCCTTCAGGTTCGAGGCGGGGATCTCGATCTTGTAATCGCTTTCCGAACGCTCCGTGACCGCGAGCGGAACCTTGTCCTTCATCTTCAGTTCCGCCTCAATGAGCCGGGCAATGGCCCCGCGGTCGGAGCCCGTCGCGTCGTTGCGACCCTCCACGACCATCTGAGGTGTATAGAGATAGCGATTGCCGAGCGCTTCTGTATAGCGGCGCTGGCGAGCCGTAGCGTCGGGGAGCGCGTATTGATCCTTCCAACCGATATAGTCCCAATAATCCACGTGGAAGGCGAGTGCTATGACGTTTTTCTGCTTGGCAAGCTCGCCGAGATAGGCGTCCGCCGGCGGGCAGCTCGAGCAGCCTTGGGACGTGAAGAGCTCCACGACGACGGGATTTTGACCATCCGCCGCAGCAGGAAGTGCGGGCAGCACCGCGATGAGGGCCGCCACGGCGGCAATCGTGAATCGCATCATGGCCTATACTTATGGGTTCGGTCGCAGCCGCACGAATCACTTGTCTTCAAGAAAGAGTGAAACGCATCCCGCAAAAAAGCAACCGCTAGTTTCAAAACGGCACCCGAAATCGGGCATGGGATCGGACACGGGCCGCCGCGGTCGTCTCCATCCTGGTGTGGTGGATCCGAAATTCGCCACACGAGGATCCGATTTTCAGCCGAGCATCGCAAGTGCGAGGTCTGAAATCCGGCCGAGGGCGGGACCCTCCGCACCCAGTTTGGAGCGCACGCGGAGGCCGTCGATTAGGGCACTCAGACCCTCTGCGAGTGTGCGGGGATCGCGATCGAGGGCTACTTCGCCCTCGTCCTGCGCGCGGGCGATCACCCGCGTGAGCAACACCTCCATTGCCTCATAGTGCGCCCGAAGCCGGGCTGCAACGTCGGCGTCCCGGCTCCCCAATTCGCAAGCAGCACTGACGACAAGGCAACCGCGCCGTTGCGGGTCGCCGGCTGCAAAGGCCGCGAGCTCGGTAAACAACCCTCGAAGACCTTCGAGCGGAGAAGACGCGGATTCGAGAGCGTCGAGCCGAGGTGTCAGCACGCTCTCGATATAACGGTCGAGCGCTTGGAGGAAGAGGCTTCTCTTGTCGCCGTAGGTTCCATAAAGGCTCGCACGGTTGATCCCCATCGCTTGGACAAGATCGTCAACCGACGTCGCTTCGTAGCCCTGGCGCCAAAAAAGCTGCATCGCCTTGCGCAAGGCGGTGTCGGGATCGAAGGATTTGGCTCGAGCCATCGGTCGTGCTCAAAATGCAGATCTATTCCAGAATACAAATTTAGAACAGATTGTCAAGAAAACGGGTGATTGTAAATCCAACGACTTTGCCGGTTATAAACTAACCGTACATTTAAGTTTTGTTTGCAAATTGCTTCTCGCTGACAGGGGGACGCGTGCAGTGTCAGGTTGTTGATAATACATCGTTCCACGCCGATTCGCGCGGGTAAATTCACCGCGTTCGCGCGCCGGCCTGTCGAGACCTCACGGATGTTCCAAAAAAACTAACTGGTCATTCTAAGTCGATTTCACCAAATTCCGCAAAACGAACTGAAGAATTCCACCATTGCGGAAATACTCCACTTCGTCTTCGGTATCGATGCGGCAAATCACCGGCACTTTCTCGGACTGGCCGTTCTGTCTGTGGACGACCAGCGTGAGAGGCATCCGCGGTTTGATCCCGCTCCTAAGTCCGATCACGTCGAACGTCTCGGCACCGTCGAGTTTGAGAGTCTTGCGCGTGACACCTTCCTGAAACTGAAGTGGCAGTACGCCCATTCCAACAAGATTGGAACGATGTATGCGCTCGAAACTCTCTGCGATGACGGCCTTGACACCTTGCAACATCGGCCCCTTCGCGGCCCAGTCGCGCGAAGAACCCGTGCCGTATTCCTTGCCGGCGACGACGACGAGCGGCGTTTCAGCACTCTTATATTTCATCGCCGCGTCATAGATCGACATCTTCTCCCCGCTCGGCACATGCTTGGTGAAGCCACCCTCGACACCCGGCACCATTTCGTTCTTGATGCGGATATTCGCGAAGGTGCCGCGCATCATCACCTCGTGGTTACCGCGCCTCGAGCCATAGGAATTGAAGTCGAGGGGGCGCACCTGATAACTGATCAAATACTCGCCGGCCGGGCTCTCCTTCTTGATGTTGCCCGCAGGCGAAATGTGATCCGTCGTGACCGAATCGCCGAGAAGTGCGAGGGGCCGTGCGCCCGATATATCGCTGAAGCCGTCCGACGGCTTGAGGGTCATGCCCTCGAAGTAGGGCGGATTGCGCACGTAGGTGCTGCGCTCCGACCAATCATAGGTGAGCCCGCCGGCGACCTTGATGCTGCGCCACTCGGGCGGGCCCTCGAAGACGTTGGCGTAGCGCTTGCGAAACATCTCGGCACTCAGCGCGCCTTCGATGGTCGTACGGATATCGTGACTCGATGGCCAGATGTCGCGGAGATAGACGGGCTTGCCATCGCGGCCCTCGCCGAGCGGGTCCTTGCCCAGGTCGACCTTCATCGACCCCGCAAGCGCATAAGCGACGACGAGTGGCGGCGAGGCGAGATAATTCGCCCTCGTCGACGGATTGATGCGGCCTTCGAAATTCCGATTGCCGGAAAGGACCGCGGCGCAAACGAGGTCGCCCGCCTCGATCGCGTCGGCGATCGGCTCCGGCAAGGGGCCCGAATTGCCGATGCACGTGGTGCATCCATATCCCACAAGATTGAAGCCGAGCTTGTCGAGCTCCGCTTGAAGGCCCGAGTTGCCGAGATAATCGCTCACCACCTGGCTGCCCGGTGCAAGCGACGTCTTCACCCAAGGCTTCGTCTTGAGACCCTTGGCATTGGCGTTTTTCGCAAGCAAGCCCGCCGCCATCATCACGTCCGGGTTCGAGGTGTTCGTGCAGCTCGTGATCGCCGCGATCACGACATCGCCGTCCTTGAGGGAATAATTGGCGTCCTTGACCGGGACCGACTTGGCGCGGCCGACCTCACCCACGAAATCCTTGAGCGAGTCGTTGAATGCCTTCGCCGCCCCGGCCACCGTTACCTTGTCCTGGGGGCGTTTGGGTCCGGCGAGCGAGGGCTCGACGTTCGAGAGTTCGAGTTCCAGTGTGTCGCTGAAGACCGGGTCGGGCGTGGATTGGTCGCGCCACAGGCCCTGAGTCTTGGCGTAGGCCTCGACGAGCTTCACACGCCCTTCGTCGCGGCCGGTGAAGCGCAGATAGCGGATCGTCTCGGCATCGATCGGGAAGAAGCCGCATGTGGCGCCGTATTCCGGCGACATGTTCCCGATCGTGGCCCGGTCGGCGAGCGAAAGATTGCCGCAGCCCGGTCCGTAGAATTCGACGAACTTGTTCACCACACCTTTCTTGCGCAACATCTGCGTGACGGTAAGCACAAGATCGGTCGCCGTGGCCCCTTCCTTGAGGCGGCCGGTGAGCTTGAAGCCCACCACCTCGGGAATGACCATCGAGATCGGCTGGCCAAGCATTGCCGCCTCCGCCTCGATCCCGCCCACACCCCAACCCAGCACGGCGAGGCCGTTGACCATCGTCGTGTGACTGTCGGTGCCGACGACGGTGTCGGGATAGGCGATTTCGGTCCCGTTTTCCTTCGCGAGCCAGACGGTTTGTGCGAGATATTCGAGGTTGACCTGGTGGCAGATGCCGGTCCCCGGTGGGACGACGCGGAAATTATCGAATGCCTTCTGTCCCCAACGCAGGAACTCGTAACGCTCCTGGTTGCGATGGAACTCCATCTCGACGTTCTTGCGGAACGATTCCTTGGCGCCGAATGAATCGACCATCACCGAATGGTCGATCACGAGATCGACGGGCACTTGCGGATTGATCTGCTTGGCATCGCCGCCGAGCTTGACGACCGCGTCGCGCATCGCGGCGAGATCGACGACCGCGGGCACGCCCGTGAAATCCTGCATGAGCACGCGCGCGGGCCGGAAAGCGATTTCGCGGGTCGAGCGCCGGTCCTTGAGCCAGCTTGCCATCGCCTTCAAGTCATCGACCGAGACCGTTCGGCCATCCTCCCAGCGCAGCAGGTTCTCGAGCAACACCTTGAGCGAGAACGGCAGGCGCGCGAGGTCCCCGAGACCTGCCTTTTGAGCCGCATCCAAGCTGAAATAGTCATATTTCTTGTTTCCCACGCTGAGCGTGCGGCGGGTCTTGAGCGTATCCTGTCCGATGACGGCCACGGGCGGTCTCCTGAGTTTTCGACGGTGCGCGGATGCTCCGCACCTCGGGCGGCGCGTCCTCGAGCGGGAATCGCCCCGGGGTTGGTAACGATGGTTATAGCACCAATAAAACCGCCGGGGAGTCCCCCTCCGAGGGCCGGCTCGATGCGAGACGCGACTAAAGCCTCACATATTCATAGTCGGTCGGCAGATTGTTGATGCCGCGCTCGGGAGGGGCGACCCAGCCGGCCATCTTTCCCGGTTCGGTCACGGGTTGCATGAGGCTTTTGACGAATGCCCGGTCGGCCTCGCTCGGAATCCACGCGGGATTCCCGGCCTCCCATTCGGCAGGCGAAAGAGGCTTGCCCGCGGGGTCAAAATTCCGGCCCGCCCAGACGCCGACATTGCGGCGAAATCGCTCGCTCGGCAACTTGATCTCGAAATCCACGCCAGCCTTCTTGATGATGCGGTTCCAGCGCTGCACGCCGATGTCGCAATCCTTGAGATAGGCCTTGCGCGCGATCTCGTTCATTGCATTCCGCATTGGCACGTCCTCGGTCTGGACACCGTCATCGAGCGTCGGCTTCTCGAGCGTGAAAACGGAATCGCCGCAGAGGTGATCCTCGTAGTTCCCCTCATCGGGCCGGCCCTTGAGCCCATTTGCGAAGTAGCCCGCGGCATTGGTCGAAATTTCCGAGCCGAAGAGGTCGACAGAGGAAGAGCACCAGAAATTCACGTAGCGCTGCACGGTCGGCAGATCGATCGCACCTTGGGCGCGAATCCTGTCGGGCTCGCCCGTGCCGAGTTCCTTCATGACTTCGAGCGTGCGGCGAACGACGCGGCCGACGCCGGTCTCGCCCACGAACATGTGATGGGCTTCCTCGGTCAGCATGAACTGGCAAGTGCGCGCGAGCGGATCGAAGCCGCTTTCCGCGAGGCTTTTGAGCTGGAACTTGCCGTCCCGGTCGGTGAAATAGCCGAAGCAATAAAACGACATCCAGTCCTCGATGGGCTCGTTGAAGGTGCCGAGGATGCGCGGATTGTCCCTGTCCCCCGAGTGACGTTGAAGCAATGCCTCCGCTTCCTCGCGCCCGTCGCGGCCGAAATAGGCGTGGAGGAGGTAGACCATCGCCCAGAGGTGACGGCCCTCCTCCACGTTCACCTGGAAAAGATTGCGCAGGTCGTAAAGCGAGGGGCATGTCTGGCCAAGGCGGCGCTGCTGCTCGACGGAGGCGGGCTCCGTGTCGCCTTGCGTCACGATGAGGCGGCGCAGTGTGGCGCGGAATTCGCCGGGCACTTCCTGCCATGCGGGCTGCCCGTGGAAATCGCCAAAGCCGATCTTGCGATCGGGTTGCGGGTCGTTCAGGAAGATGCCCCAGCGGTATTCGGGCATCTTGACCATGCCGTAGCTTGCCCAGCCCTTGGCATCGACGGAGACGGCGGTGCGCAGGAAAACGTCCTTCGCTTGAAAGCCATCGGGTCCGAGCGCTTTCCACCAGTCGAGAAAGTGCGGCTGCCACGCCTCGAGCGCACGCTGCAGGCGGCGGTCGTCCGAGAGGTGGACGTTGTTCGGAATCCGTTCGTTATAGTCGATGGCCATATGAAAATACTCCTGCTTGGTGCCCCGCGTGCCGTTCAAACCCTGCGCCGGTCGAACTCGCCCCGCTGGCCGGTGCCGTATCGCTTCAACGCACCCGAGTCCCCGACCGCGTTGGGGCGCTGGAATATCCAGTTCTGCCACGCCGTGAGGCGGCCGAAGACTTTGCTTTCGATCGTCTCGGGGCCGGCAAAGCGCAAGCTCGCCTCCATGCCGCTTAGGGCATCGGGCGAGAATGAAGCGCGTTCCTCGAGTGCAAGACGCACCTCATCCGCCCAATCGATGTCATCGGGTGCGAAGGTGACGAGCCCGGCTTCCTCCGCCTTGCGCGCGTCGAGGCTTTGTCCGATCAGCGAGCGCGAAACGTCGAGCCGTTCGGGCTCGCCGAGGAAGCGGCTTGCAAGGCGGCTGATGCCGTTCGGCATCGGATAGGCATCGAAATTGAGTTCGCCGAGGCGCACGCTGGCCGGCGGACGATTGTCTCCCTCCAGCTGCCCATCGAGCATGTAGCTGCGGTCGGCGGCGAGGGCGAGCTCGAGGAGCGAGCCGGCAAAGCAGCTTCCGGGCTCGATGAGCGTGATGATCGAGCGCGAACTCACGTCGAGACGCTTGAAGACACGCTTGAGGAAATGGGTCGCCTCGCGCACGAACCAGTCGTCGCGGTGCGCCACCAACGCCCGGTCCATCGCCTCGACGAACTCGGCATTGCCCTGGCTTTTGAAGATCCAAGTGCCGATTTCCTGCTCGTTTGTGCGCAGATGAAGGATCGCGTCGTCAAGTGCGCGCGCGAGGGCGAGCGGCCAGAACGCCGCACCGAGGCGGTGAATATCGCCGATACTCGGCGGCGGGCCGGCCTCGGGTCCAAGGATCGTAAGCTCGGCCGCGCGCAGCGTACGGTCGAGCGAGACGCGAAGCGTGGGATAGAGAATGCGATCACTTTCGATCTTGCGATCGAGTGGCGCCAGGACAACCCCCTTCCCATCCGCCGGCCGGCCCGAGCGCTCGGCAAGCGCCAGAGCGCGCGAGCGCGCCACCTCATCGAGCTTCGAGCGAGGCACCAACTCGTCGACCAGGCGCCAATCGAGTGCGCGCTTGCCCCGAACGCCTTCCTCGGTGGTGCAGAAGAAATCGGCACGGTCGCGCCGCACCTTGCGCTTGTCGACAAGACGCGTAAGTCCGCCCGTGCCCGGCAGGACCGCAAGGAGCGGTACTTCCGGCAGCGAGACGGAGGTGTTGCCGTCGTCGGCCATGACGATGAAATCGCAAGCGAGGGCAAGCTCGTATCCCCCGCCGGCACAGGGGCCGTTTACGGCGCATACGAATCCGAGCCCGCCATTGCCGCTCGAATCCTCCATGCCGTTCCGCGTCTCATTGGTGAACTTGCAGAAATTGACCTTCTCGGCGTGGCTCGAGAGACTCAGCATGCGGATATTGGCGCCCGCGCAAAAGATGCGCTCCTTGCCCGAGGTCAGGATCACCGCGCCGACGGCGGGATGCTCGAAGCGAATGCGCTGGAGTGCGTCGTGAAGTTCGATGTCCACGCCCAGATCGTAGGAATTGAGCTTGAGCTGGTAGCCGGGCTTCAGGCCACCATCCTCGGCGACGTCCATCGCGAGAACGGCGATTCGCCCGTCGACGGCGAGCTTCCAATGCCTGTAACGATCCGGATGAGTGTCGAAGCTGATCATCGCGTCACGCTCCCCTGCCTTTCGGCATTATAATGCATACAATGATATCTTGTGCAATATACTGCTAAACGATGTCATCCTCGCCGAGAAGCTGCAATGCCTAATGCAGCGGGAAGGACGCGCAACAGGTCGTTGAAGCTTTCCGCTTCGGTGCGGTTGGCGGTATCGATCGACGCGTCCGCCTTGCGGTAGAGCGCCTCACGCTCGGCAAGGATTCGCCGCAAATCTTCCATCGCCTCGTCATTCCCTGCCATCGGTCGATAATCGCCTTGGGCGACCACGCGGCTCATATGCTCCTCCGGGGCCGCCGCAATCCAGATCGTAAAGCACCCGCGAAGGAGCAGCTCATACGTCATGGGCTCGGAAACGAGGCTGCCGCCCGTCTCGATGACGGCCCGGTCGTGGTTTTCGAGCAGACGCTCAAGGCAGCGTTTCTCGAGACGCCGGTAGCTCGCCTGCCCGGAGAGCGAAAATATTTCCGAAAGACTCATGCCGGAATCTCGCTCGATCTCTTCTCCCATGTCGAAGAACGGTAGACCGAGATGGCTCGCAAGACGCCGGCCGAGCGTCGTTTTGCCAGCACCGCGCAAGCCGATGAGTGCTATTCGGCCGGCACGTTGGCCGTCGAGGGCGCGTCCGAATCGAGCACTCAGGAGTTCTCGCGCCGCGGCAAGCTCGTCCGTGGAAAGGCGCTCGAGGAGCTGGCGCACAAGCGTGAATTCGACGGGACGATCCGGCCCCTCTCGTGCAAGATCGGCAAGCGGCAGGCCCATGGCGCGGGCGATCTGTCGGAAAAGCAAAATCGAAATGTTTCCCTGGCCCGTCTCCAACTGGGCGATGTAACGCTCCGAAACGCCCGAGTCGCGTGCGAGGATCTTGCGCGTCATCCCGCGCCGGGCGCGGGCATTGCGTACGCGCTCCCCGATCAGCCGAAGATAGCGTTCTGCGGCGGCATGGCCGTCGCCGCCGGCGACGCCCGTGTTATCCGGACGGCTGGCGTCGTCACTCTGCTCCGCCCTGGCATCCATCGTCATTTTGTCCCCCATCGCGATGCCTCGTCGATGCGGGCACATTATGCGATCCTCATTGAATATGCAATATAATGCTTGTGATGATAATGCGAATGCATTATGTTTGCAACTACCCACCGAACCCGGTGGGGTCCGGCCCGCTTTCGCCGGGCATGAGAATGTCGTCGTTTCAGGGGAAAAGGCGGGAAAATGAGGGTCGGCGCCGCGACGTCATTCACCATTCTTGTCGGCACCATGACGGGGACGGCCGAACTCGTCGCCGAGGAAATCAAGGAAGCACTCGAACCCAAGGGCCATGAGATCGAAGTCAAGATCATGGACGGGCTCGACGCCTCGGTGTTCGAGTCGGGATGCACCTACCTCGTCTGCACCTCGACTTACGGCCAAGGCGATGTTCCCGACAACGCCATGATGCTCTATGACGACCTCACGGTACGGCGACCCGACCTCACGGGCGTACGTTACGGTGTCCTATCCCTGGGCGACCGCACCTATGCCCAGACTTTTTGTCATGGTGGCAAGCGCTTCGACGAAGTTCTCGCAGCACTTAAGGCCGAGCGCATCGGCGACGTCCTGATGCATGACGCCAGTGCCGGCACCGTGCCCGAGGAAGCCGGTCTCGCATGGGCCGAGACGTGGGTCGAAGCGGTGGCAATCCGCTTGAGCGAGGCCGCGTAAAGAGGGGCAACTTGCGATGAACAAGACGGAATTCGAGGTCTCGTTGGCGAGGTTGCTCGGGTGGGCGGAGACAAGCATTGACTCTTTATTTATTGCCTGACGGCGCGATGGAGTTCACAAAAAACTGAGCGAACGCAGCCGGATGCGCGACCGCGCAACGACAGGACCCGGCCGCGGCGGGAAAACGCTTCGAGAGACGCACATGTCGATGTCGCCCTTCAGCAAAACCGACCGCCTCAGCACGCCCCCAACCGTCACCGTGCCGCGTCGCTACAACGCATCGGTCGATTTCATCGATCGTCACCTGGTCGAGGGCCGTGGCGGCAAGATCGCGGTGCGCGACGACAGGGGAAGTCACAGCTATGCGCAACTTGCCGAACGCGTGAACCGCGCGGGCAACATGATGAAGGCGCTCGGCATCGGGCTCGAGGACCGGGTCGTCTTGCTGATGCTGGATTCGGTCGACTTCATCGCCTGTTTCTTCGGCGCCATCAGACTCGGCGCCGTGCCGATCCCACTGAACACGCTTCTCACGGCAAACGACTACGATTTCATGCTGCGCGACAGCCGCGCCAAGCTCGTGATCGTTTCGGCACCTCTTTATGAAAAAGTCTCGCCGGCACTTGACGGCCGGGCGTTCGTCCAGGCTGTCGTGGTCGATGGTGGAACGGGTCACGGCCGGCCTCAGCTCCACGACCTTATCGCACAGGCTTCGACAATCCTGGAGCCCGCCGCCACGGTCGCCGACGATATCTGCTTCTGGCTCTACACCTCGGGCTCGACCGGCCAACCGAAGGCCGCCGTCCACCTGCATGCCGACCTGGTCCATACGGCCGCACTCTACGCGGTACCGATCCTTGGCATCGTCGAGCAGGACATCGTGTTCTCGGCCGCGAAACTCTTTTTCGCCTACGGCCTCGGCAACGCCATGACCTTCCCGCTCCATGTCGGCGCGTCGGCGGTCCTCATGGCGGAGCGGCCGACGCCGCAATCGGTTGCGAAGCGCCTCGTCGAACATCGGCCGACGATCTTCTTCGGCGTGCCGACGCTTTACGCGGCGATGCTTGCGGACCCGAACCTTCCGAGTCGGGAGAAACTGGCGCTGCGCTGGTGCGTTTCGGCGGGTGAGGCGCTCCCGGAGCAAGTCGCGAAGCGGTGGAGGGAGCACACGGGCGTGGACATTCTCGACGGCATCGGCTCGACCGAGATGCTCCACATCTTCCTCTCGAACCGTCCGCAGGCGCTCAAATACGGCACGACCGGTAAGCCCGTGCCCGGCTATGAGATGCGGCTTCTCGGCGACGATGGCGTGCCGGTAAAGCCGGGCGAGATCGGCGATCTTTATGTCGGCGGGCCGACAAGCGCCGTCATGTATTGGAATAACCGCGCCAGGAGCCTCGAATCGTTTCACGGCCGCTGGACGAGGACGGGCGACAAATACCTGATCGACGGGGACGGCTTCTTCGTCTATCAGGGCCGCTCGGACGATATGCTCAAGGTGGGCGGAATTTATGTCTCGCCGTTCGAGGTCGAAGGAGCCATCGTGACTCACGAAGCCGTGCTCGAGGCGGCGGTCGTGGGAGCAGAGGACGACAGCAAGCTCATCAAACCCAAGGCATATGTCGTCTTGAGGGATGGCTTCGAGCCGTCGGACAACCTCGCCGAATCCCTCAGAACCTATTTGAAAACCCGCTTGGCACCCTACAAATGCCCGCGCTGGATCGAGTTCGTGGCGGAGCTGCCGAAGACCGCGACCGGCAAGATCCAGCGCTTCAAGCTGAGACAGCATTGAACGAATTGCCCGATACATCGAATTCCGCCCTGATCGTCGATGGCGTGCGGCTCGAGCTCGCGCGCTTCGGCGCGCCGGCACCTGGACGGCCGATGTTGGTCTTTCTTCACGAGGGACTGGGCTCGGTCAGCCTCTGGCGCGACTTTCCGAACGACGTCGCGAATGCAACGGGCTGCCCCGCACTGGTCTATAGCCGGCAAGGTTATGGCAAGTCCGATTCCGTTGCGTTACCCCGGCCCTTGAGCTTCATGCATGACGAGGCCAGAGCCGTCCTCCCCGCCCTTCTCGAAGCCGCCGGCGTCGACGACGCGATCCTGATCGGGCATTCGGATGGTGCATCGATCTCACTTATCTATGCGGGCGAGAACGGGCGGTCCTTGCGCGGTTTGGTGCTTCTCGCTCCTCACGTCTTCGTCGAGCACGTTTGCGTCGCGGCGATCGCGCGGACGCGTGAGAGTTATCGCTCGACGGGCTTGCGCGAGAAGTTGATGCGCCATCACGGGACGAACGTCGACGGCGCGTTCTATGGCTGGGCGGATAGTTGGCTAAATCCCAAGTTCCTCGAGTGGAATCTCGAGGAATTCCTGCCGGGGATTCAGGTTCCCACGCTCGTGATCCAGGGCGAGAATGACGAGTATGGGACGCTCGAGCAGGTCGATCGGGTTGTGGCCCAGGTATCGGGTCCATGGGAGCGCTTGGTCTTGTCCGATTGCGGCCATTCGCCTCACCGCGACCGGCCGGAAGCGACATGCGACGCCATCGCAGGCTTCGTCCGACGGCTCCTTTAGTGGTCGTCGCCGGAAACGACCCTGCCGAGACTCCCGGCAACACCGCCGAGGATCCGCGCAAGCGTACCGCGATCCGTGCGCTTGAGCGATCCGAGCGCGAGAGTTTCAATCGAGCGCGATTCCGCCTCGACCGCACGGCGCAACGCTCGCCCACGCGAGGTTAGACGGACGTTGAACGCCCTGCGGTCTTGTTTGCTCGGGATTCGGGCAATGAGATCGTCCCGCTCCATGCGGTCGAGCGTGCGCGCCATCGTCGGCTGCTCGACGCGAACGGCACGGGCAAGCTCAGCCTGCGTGAGTCCATCCCCCTCCCACAAGCGCTGGAGTACCGAAAGCTGGCCGGGTGCTACGCCATGGGGTACGAGGCGGTCGTGAAGTGCGCGCGCGAACAATCGGCTAGTAAGTGTGACGAGCCCCGCCAGAGTGCGCTCATGGACCAGCTTCGAATGCGCAGCACTGCCGCGCCTTGCTCCCGTCGGTTTGAGCCTGCCCGTTTCGGCCTTCGCCCCACCTTTACGAGAGCCTTTTGCGCGCACCTTGCGCACTTGCCTGGCCATCCCGCGCCTCCTTCCACTTTCCCGCCGCTCAATATAGCACACACACGCTTGCTATGCTCACAAAGGTTGCCGTCATGCGACGGCACATATTATTCCATGCCGTCGGTGCCAGCACCGCAAACGATGGCTGAGACCCTCTCGTTCTTATGTGGTGCGTAGCGACCCGTGCGCAAGACCGCAAGCGATGCGGCGGCACTGAGTTCGACTGCAAGCCCGAGTTCGAACCACAGCCAGCGGGCCGCGTCGCGAATCTCGTCGTCGGTCACGAGAAGGATGTTATCGACGTTACGATGGACGTGCTCGAACGTGAAGGGATCGGTCCGTTTCGCGGCAAGCGTCACAGCCGCCGTGCGCACCTCGGGGAGCTCGACCACACGGCCCGCCTTCACGCTGTCGTGGAGGGTGGCAGCCCCGCGAGGCTCGACGCCGACGACGCGAATCGAAGGCTTGAGCGCCTTGAGCGCCGTCGCGACCCCGGCGATGAGCCCGCCGCCGCCGATCGCCACGATCGCGGTGTCGATCGCGGGGTCGTCCTCGAGCATTTCAAGGCCCACGGTACCTTGCCCGGCGATTACCGCGCGATCGGCAAATGGATGGACATAGGCCAACCCCTCGAGTTCTGCGGCACGGAGTGCAGCCGCATTCGATTCATCCCACACCTCGCCCACATAGTCCGTGGCAGCGCCCCAACGGTGGAGTTTCTCGGCTTTTGCCCGGGGTACCGGCCGCGGCAAGTAAATCCGCGCACGCGTGCGGGCGCACCATCCCGCGTAGGCGACGCCGAGCCCGTGATTGCCGCCCGACGCGGTCACGAGCCCGCGCGCCACGTCGGAAGCATTGAGGCTCCGGACTTTGTTGGTGGCACCGCGCGCTTTGAACGATCCCGTTACTTGGAGGCATTCGAGCTTGAGGGAGAGCGTTCCTTCCTCCATCGCGGGACGTTGCGTCGGGCCGACTTGGATGAGTGGCGTGCGCCGCACGGCACCCGCGATGCGCTTTCGCGCCGCCTTGATCTCGTCGAGGGTCACAAGCTCGATTTCGGACATCAACCTCTCCCCAGCAAGCGGCACTCAGTTCATGCGCAGTCTCGCCTCGGCCATTTCCCGGAGCTTGGCGCGCTGGATCTTGGCGCCATTGGCGCTGACCGTAACGGGAAACGCATCGAGCGGAAATATGCGGACCGGCACCTTGTATTTCGCCATCGATCCCGCACAACGCGCGCACAAGGATTGCTCATCGAAGCCTACACCGTTTTCGAGTGTCACAAACCCGACCGCTTCGGCGCCGTGGCCCCTCGCGACGCCAACGACCTGGCAGCCGGCTATTCCCGGCTGCTCCTCGATGAAAGCCTCGATCTCGGCGGGGTTGACGAGAAATCCGCCGAGGCGGAGCGAATCGCCCATCCGCGCGAGATAGACGAAGCCGCCGTCCCTCCCGATATGCGCAAGATCGCCCGTGCGCATGAATCCGTCGGCGGTGAGCGCTTTCCCCGTCGCCTCCTCGTCGCCCCAGTACCCGGCGAAGCGGCTCGGGCCGTTGAGCTCGAGCTCCCCCGCCTCACCCGGCGGCAAAAGCTTCCCACTCTCGGGATCGCGCACCCGATAGGCGCCGTGAGGCGAGACAGGCATCCCGCCGGCTAAAGCACGCTGTTCGGTGGAAGCGGTCTCCGGCTGGCGCGCGAAAAGCGCTTGCACCTCGCTCATGCCATAAAGCCCGACATAGGGGATTCCCCGCCTGTCGCCCTCCGCCACGAGGGCCGAACCCTGCGCGTTGGCGAAGGCCGCGTAGCCGCACAGCCTGAGGCTCGCGAGCGAAAAATTGTGTAGGTCGGCCGCGTCCATGATCCGAAAGAACATCTCGTCGGTGCCGTTCAAATGCGTGACCTCGTGATGGGCAATGAGTCGCGCCGCCTCCGCACCGTCGAAAATCGGTAGCATGATCATGGGCCGACCGGCAGAGAGAGCCGCCATCGCCTGACAAAATCCGAACACGCCGCACAGGGGCAAGGCCTGCAACAAGACAGCACCGGGCGCCGTAAATCCGAAGCCGGGGCCTACGTCGCGGGCGTGGGCCACGATCGAGCCGTGGGTGTGCAAGACGAACTTGGGCGCTCGCGTGGTGCCCGACGTCGTGAAGAGGATCGACGGCGTCGTGCGTTCGAGTGCGGTGGCCTCGTCGAACGGGCGGCCGCCTTCGAGTGCGCCATAGCGCACCGTCGGGCAACCCGCGATGCGCTCCGCGACCGGCTCGCCTTCGTCATAGGCGATGACGGTAAGGAGAGCCGAGCGGGCGTCGGCCGGCACCTCAGCGAGGATGCCGGCGAAATCGATGCCCTTGAAGGCGGGCCACAAAGCCAGGGCCTTCGCACCGGACCGACCGAGCATGTCGGCGACCTCGTGCGAGCGAAACCGCGTATTGATTGCGACGACAAGGACGCCGAGGCGGGCTGCGGCAAAAAGGAGGACAAGCCACGCCGGCACGTTCGGGAGCCACACGGCGAGACGATCGCCGCGGACGAGGCCCAATCGTGCAAGCCCCGCAGCGGCACGGACGATCTTGGCCTCAAGCTCGGCGTAACCGATCGCCGACCCCCGATAGAAGATTGCGGGATCGTTCGCCCGACCGGAAGGGAGCGCGGTCAAGATGTCGGCGGCAGGCGCGATCATGGTCATTTCGCAGGCTCGTTCGGTCGCGTGGGAAAGTAGCGCACCGTAAGCGACTTGTTCCACGAGGTATCCTCGAAATCGGGTTCGAAATAGGTGAGCACCACGGTCGTCGTCGGAAAGGTCCAGCGGTCGACGACGCGAAACCACGGGATATCGCTCGAGTAGTCCGTCTTTCGCTCGCTTCTGCCGGGCGGACCGAGCGTTCCTTCAAGCGCTTGCCGCGCTTGCGCGTAGCTTCCGAAGGGTGGGGTTCCGGCGTTGAATGTCAACAGCACTTGCACAAGCCGCCGGCTACGCTCGTCCACTTGAAAAACCACGGCAAATCGCGCGGAGCCGAGCCATACGGGATTGATGACCGCGGCCCCGATGCTGTCCTTATATTGCAGCCCCGGTGAAAGTTTGCGCAAGCGTGGGCCGAACGTCTTGCCGAGCTCCTCCGTCGTCATCCCCCATCGCGCCTGGTCCCACCCAGGCAAGTCGGCAGGCGCTGCCCCGAGAAGGAAGGCAAGGGCGAATGCCCCCGACACGGTCGCCGGCAAGTATCGCACGCGAGGGCGTGCGCGTATCACATGAAGCGCGGCTCGTAATCCTCGACCGTAAGGTAGGGCTTGGGCCATGGAATATGATAACCCTGCTTGGTCGCCATGTGGCGAGTCCAATAGGGGTCGTAAAGATGGGCCCGCGCGAGCACGCATAGGTCGGCCCTGCCGGCGGCGAGCACGCTGTTGACGTCCTCGAAGGTCGAGATGTTGCCGACCGTCATGGTCGGGATGCCGGCCTCGAGGCGCACGCGGTCCGAGAACGGCGTTTGGAAGAGCCGGCCATAGACCGGCTGCTGGTCGGGCACGACTTGCCCCGCGGACACGTCGACGATGTCGCAGCCATGGGCCTTGAGGTGCGCGCCAAGCGTTACGGCATCCTCGCCGTCGAAGCCACCGCGCACCCAGTCGGTTGCCGAAATGCGCACCGAGATCGGCTTCTCGGCCGGCCAAACCTTGCGAACGGCATCGAAGACCTCGAGCGGATAGCGCATGCGGTTCTCGATGCTCCCGCCATATTCGTCGTGGCGCCGGTTCGTTAGTGGCGAAAGGAACGTCGAGAGAAGATAGCCGTGCGCGAAGTGCAGCTCGATCAAATCGAAGCCGGCCTCCTCGGCCATCGCGGCCGCGCGCAGGAAATCGTCCCTCACCTTGTCCATGTCGGCGCGGGTCATTTCCCGCGGCACCTGGCTGTTGCCGAAATAGGGAATCGGGGAAGGCGCTATGATGGGCCAATTGCCGTCATCGAGCGGCTCGTCATAGCCTTCCCAGCCGACTTTGGTCGATCCCTTTCGACCGGCGTGCGCTAATTGCATGCCGATCTTGGCGAAGCTGTGCTTGTGGACGAAGGCCACGACGCGACGCCAGGCCGCGACGTGCTCGGGCTTGTAGAGACCCGCACAGCCGGGCGTGATCCGTCCTTCGGCACTCACGTCGGTCATCTCGGTGATGATGAGCCCGGCGCCACTCAAGGCACGGCTGCCAAGGTGCACGAGATGCCAATCGTCGATCAATCCATCTTGGGCCGAATATTGGCACATGGGCGAGACGACGACGCGATTCTGCAGGACCATGTCGCGCAGCTTGATGGGCGTGAACATCGGTGGCGGAGGCGAATCGGCCGCCACATTGAGACCCGATTGATTCCCGGCTTTCTCGGCGAACCAGCGGTCGACCTTGCCGACGAACGCGGGGTCGCGCAATTTCAGATTCTCGTGGCTGATCCGAAGGGAGCGGGTGAGCAGGCTGAAGGCGAATTGAAGCGGCTCGAGCGTGCGGTAGTAACGCTCGGTTTCCTCGAACCATTTGAGGCTCACGAGGGCGGCGCGCTGCACGGTCTCGACCTCTGGCCGGTGCTTGGCTTCATAGCTCGCGAGTGCCGCCCTCACCTCGCCAGGATGTGCCACCATCGCCTCGTGGAGCGCTATCGCGTCCTCCATCGCGAGCTTGGTTCCGGAGCCGATCGAGAAATGCGCGGTATGCACGCCGTCGCCGATCAGGACCACATTGTCGAAATGCCATCGGCCGTTGCGCACATTGGGGAAATTGCGCCAGATCGAGCGGTTCTTGAGCAGCCGATGGCCGTCAAGCTCGTCCTTGAAGAGAACCTCGCAATAAGCGATCGCGGCATCCTCGTCGTTGGGGTCGAGGCCGGCGTTGACGAACGTCTCCTCCGTGCATTCGACGATGAATGTCGCCTTGCCGGCCTCGTATTGATACGCGTGCACGCGCCAAAGTCCGTGGGCGTTTTCCTTGAAGATGAACGTGAAGGCGGGAAATCGATAGGTCGTCCCGAGCCAAATGAAACGATTCGGCCGAAAATCGATTTCCGGCTCGAATCGTGCGGCGTATTTCCTGCGGATCGTCGAATTGACACCGTCCGCGGCGACGACGAGATCGCAATCGGCAAAAGACTCGATACCGTCGAATTCATGCTGGAAGGCAAGCTTGACGCCGAGGCCGGCGGCACGCTCCTGCAGGACGTTGAGCAGCACCTTGCGCGAGCAGCCGCAAAATCCGTGGCCCGTCGAGCGCAAGACCTCGCCCTTCAGGTGGACATGGATGTCGTCCCAATGGGCGAGATGGCGCCGGATTTCCGCATAGCTTTCGACGTCCGCATCGCCAAGGTTAGCAAGCGTTGCATCCGAGAACACAACCCCGAAGCCGAACGTGTCGTCGGCACGGTTGCGCTCGTAGACCGTGATTTCGGCCTCGGGTAGCGCTTTCTTCATCAAAATGGCGAAGTAGAGGCCGCCCGGCCCGCCGCCCAAGCATGCGATCTTCATCGGCCTAGCTCGCCTCCGACTTGGCGCGATCGAGTTCCTGTTGGCGCAGCCTGAAACGCTGCACCTTGCCGGTCCCCGTGCGCGGCAATGTATCCACGAACTCGATTGCGCGAGGATATTTGTAGGGTGCTATCTCGGCCTTGACGAAATCCTGCAGCTCCTTGACCGTCGCGGGGTTGGCATCCTGCGGTTGACGCGTGACGACGAAGGCCTTGACGACGAAGCCGCGCTCGGCGTCGGGACTCGCAACGACGGCGCATTCGCGCACCTTGGGATGATCGAGCAGCACCGCTTCGACCTCGGGACCCGATATGTTGTAGCCCGCGGAAACGATCATATCGTCCGCGCGCGCCTGAAAATGGAAGTATCCGTCCTCATCCCGCACATAGATGTCGCCCGGAAAGTTCCACCCGTGCCTCACATACATGCGCTGACGCGCGGGATCGTCGAGGTAACGGCAGCCCGTCGGCCCGCGGACCGCGAGATTACCGGCCCTGCCGGGCGGCAATATGTTGCCCTCCTCGTCCATGACCTGTGCTTCATAGCCGGGGATGGCCTTCCCCGTGGCACCCGGCTTAATCGCGCCTTCCGACGCCGATACGAAGATGTGGAGCATTTCGGTCGACCCGAGGCCGTCGATGATCTTGATGCCTGTCGCGTCGAGCCAACCTTCGAACGTCGGCAGTGGCAGGGTCTCGCCCGCCGAGACGCATTTACGGAGGCTCGAGAGATCGCGCTTGGCGGCCTGCTCCGTCATCGCGCGGTAGGCGGTCGGTGCGGTGTAAAGTGCGGTGACGCGATATCGCTCGATCGTCTCGAGAATCGTATCGGGCGAAAATTTCTCCAACAGCACCGTCGATGCGCAGAATCTCATGGGAAAGCAAAGTACCGCACCGAGGCCGAAGGTGAAGGCAAGCGGGGGCGAGCCCGTGTAGATGTCGTCGGGCGATCCTTTGAAGACGTAGCGCGGGAAGCAGTCGCACATCGCCAACACGTCGCGGTGGAAGTGCATGGTCCCCTTGGGCTGGCCCGTCGTCCCCGAGGTGAATGCGATGAGGGCGGTATCGTCCGCAGCCGTATCGACCGGCTCGAATCCGGCACCCGTTTCCGCCATTCGGCGGTCGAGATCGGCAGCCTTTTGCGAGCCGTCGCCTCGCCTTGTGAAGTATCCGACGTGTTCGACAACGTTCGTGCGCGCGCGCGCCGCTTCCATCTCGTCGGCGAGGGTCACGTCGCAAAGGGCGAACTTGACTTGGGCTTTTTCAAGGACGTAGACGAGCTCGCGCGCGCGCAATAGCGGCATCGTCGCGACAGCGA
>DASPOR010000207.1 GCA_035625915.1 Alphaproteobacteria bacterium
TATGCCTGCACCAAGCTACTCGACAAGGTCATGGTCGATGAGAAGGCGGGAATAGCGCCGCGGAAGATCGCGTGAGTGGCATGGTTGCGTCCCCATCGTCGGCATGGGGGACGATACGGTCTTCCCGATCCCACCTCAGAGCTTGAAAATGCGTTCGGCGTTTGCGCTGCTGACCGCCCTGCGCGCACGCACCGGCAATGAATTGACGCGG
This sequence comes from Alphaproteobacteria bacterium, assembly GCA_035625915.1. Classification (NCBI taxonomy): domain Bacteria; kingdom Pseudomonadati; phylum Pseudomonadota; class Alphaproteobacteria; species Alphaproteobacteria bacterium. Next base: position 212 of record DASPOR010000207.1, read on the forward strand.
CCGAGGCAGCCCTTCATGTCGCCGATGTTGTGCGGCCAGTCCGAGCCGTACATCACCTTGTCCTCCCCGCCCACATTCACGCACATCTCGAGCGCGTCCTGGCGGTAGACGACCGAATCGTAATAGATGCGGCTCAGGTACTCGCGCGGCGGCGCGGCAATCTTCTCGCGCACGGCGACCATGTTGTCGAAGCAGATATCCATGCGGCCAGCGAGGTAGGGAAGGGCGGCACCGCCGTGGGAGGCGATGATCTTGATCGCGGGATAGCGATCGAGAAAGCCGTCATAGATCATGCGCGCGACGGCGAGGGAGGTATCGAACATGAAGCCGATCTGGGCGACGAGATTGTAGCTGCGCATGTCAAGATGCTTGACCCCGGGCGGGGCCGTCGGGTGCACGAGGACGGGGAGGCCCCGCTTGTCGATCTCCTGCCAAATCGGCTCGAAGTGCGGCTCGGTCAGCGAGCGGTCGGCGACATTGGCCAACACCATGACGCCAACAGCACCCTTCTTGCATGCGCGATCCAATTCGGCGACCGCCAGTGTCGGGTGCTCCCACGGCAGCGACGCAAGCCAGCGAATTCGGCTCGGGTAGGTGCGCTGGGCTTCGGCCATGTCGTCATTGACGAGCCGGGCCGCCTCGAGGCTCGTCTCCGCATTGCCCCAATAGCAGTTGGGTGCTGTGAGAGAGACGACGGCCAGATCGACGCGCGCCTCATCCATCTGGGCGAGGCGAAGCTTGTAGTCGAAATGGCCGGGCTGCGGCGTCATGAAGGGTGCGCCGTCGGAGTAGATGCCGAGGGGGGCCGGATAATCCTTGCTGCGTTTCACCTCGAAGCGCGGCGCGCCCTTGTTCTTCAAAAGCTCGAACCAGGATTGGCTCAACATATGGGTGTGGATATCGATGACGGTCATGCAACTCCTCTCGCTCTCATTCGCGCGGGCGCGTCTTCTCCCCCGTGGGATGTGCGGGTGCGCAGTCCGACACACGCCCTATCTCTCGCAATCCAGGCACTGCAAGGATTTCGGCCGCAGCATAGCCAAAGGCGCTCCACCGGGCCAATGGGATTTCGCGCGTCCGCACGATATCTTGGGCATCCGCGCTCCGCGGTCGGCGCTCGCCGCGTTGACGCGGGTTTGCGATAAGCACTTATGGGTGCTTCGCGGGCGATGAGTACCGCGACGTGAAGGGAGTGTCGATGCGGTTTTGCGTGATCGGGGCCGGTGCGATAGGCGGGGTGCTGGCCGGCAGGCTTGCCAGAGCGGGTGCGGAAGTGACCGCCGTCGTACGAAATCCGGCGCACCGGGACGCGATTGCACAAACGGGCCTCACCCTCGTCGATCCCTCGGGCGCTGCCCATGTCGTGCGAAATTTGCGCGCCGTGTCCGTTTGCGCCGAGGCGGGTCCCCAGGACGCGGTCATTCTTGCGCTCAAGGCGCACCAGATTGCCGGCGTCTGTCCCGCGATCCGCGCATTGTTCGGGCCGAAGACGATGGTCTTGACGCTTCAGAACGGCATTCCCTGGTGGTACTTCCAGCGCCATGGCGGCCGCTTCGAGGGATATTGCCTCGCAGCGCTCGATCCCGGCGGCGCAATCGGTGCCACGATCGAGCCCGAACGGGTCGTCGGGGCCGTCGCCTATTTCGCCGGGGAGGTCTTGGGGCCTGGTCGCGTGCGCCACGGCGGCGGCGCTCGCTTGCCCGTGGGCGAACTCGACGGCAAACACACTTCGAGGGCTGCAGCCCTTGCCGCGGAATTGGTTCGCGCGGGCTTCGAATCCCCCGTCCTCGACGACATCCGCGGTGAGATCTGGTTCAAGGTGTGGGCCAATGCGTGCTTCAACCCGATTGGCGCCCTCACCCACGCAACGATCGACCGGATCGCATCCGACGCGCAAGCGCGCGAGCTTCTGATCGCCATGATGGGCGAAGCGCGTGCGGTTGCCGCAAAGCTCGGCGTCCGATTCCGCCAGACGGCCGAGGAGCGGATCGCCATCGTGGCGAAAGTCGCCGGCCACAAGCCTTCGATGCTGCAGGATGTCGAGGCCGGCAAGGCGCTCGAAATCGAAGCGCTCGCCGGCGTGCTCGTCGAGCTTGGCCGGCTCACCGGAACGCCCACGCCGCGTTTCGACGCGGTCTATGCGTGCGCCAAGCTGCTCGACAAGGTGGTCGCGGACGGCCGGGTGGGATTTCTTGCCACGCGGAATGCAACTGCTTGACGAGAACGCGTTACGCCTCGCGCTCGCCAAGCTCGAAGACGGAGAAGCGCACTGGCAGGATTTCCCGGATGCTTGTCCGCCCCGATTCGTCCTTGGTGACGAGCATGAGCTGCTGGGCGTCGGAGATGCCAGCGGGAATGACCATGCGGCCGCCGGACTTGAGCTGGACCAGGAGCGGTGGGGGCACCAGCTCCGGTGCTGCGGTCACGATGATCTTGTCAAAGGGGCCATGCTCGGGCCAGCCGTAGTGTCCGTCGCCGCGCTTTAGCTCGACGTTCTTGTAGCCGAGGCGTTTTAAGCGGGCACTCGCTTCCTCGAACAGTTCTTCGACGATCTCGACCGTGAAGATCTGCGCTGCAAGCTCTGCAAGGATCGCCGCCTGGTAGCCGAGGCCCGTTCCGACCTCGAGTACCCTGTCGCTCGGCCGCATCTCGAGGAGATCGGTCATGAGTGCGACAATGAAGGGTTGGGAGATCGTCTTCCCGTAGCCGATCGGGAGGGGCGAGTCCGCGTAGGCGTACTCACGAAGCTGGGCGGGCACGAAATCGTGCCGCGGCACGCGTCCGAGCGCGTCGATCACCGCGCGGTCGAGCTGGTCCTTGCCGATCTGTTCGCGAGCGAATTGCGCGTGAGCCAGGATTTCCTGGACCATGATAGCTCGAAGGGCCGTGAACTGCATATCGCTCATAGGGCACCCTCGCGAGACGCGCAGCTTCCCTTCCCCGGCGCGGTAGCCCGCACATCTATGAAGGCTAATCAATGTAAATTGATCTTGGGAAAACCGCATCTGGGAAAATCGCCGCGGTCCCAATGGGGTGTCGATCGTGAACAAAAGGTCGCGTGCGCTCGCCTTGCTGTGAAGCCACTCACACGGTCGGGCACGATTTTAGTGCTATCGCATTATCGGCAGATCCGCCCATCAGGGGAGGGTGCCGAATGGCCGAGAACGAATCGGAAGTGCTTCGTCGCATCACCATCGCAGCGCTCGCTGCGGCACTGGTGGTCAATAGCGCGCTGCCCTACGGCGCGCCGATTCCCAATTCGACCTGGATACAGATCGAAGCAGGCGTTTCGTCCTGGTGCCGATTGTTCGGAAACGCAGGTGCTTTGTGGGGATCGTAAGGCGATTCCGTATGGGATTCGCTTGCGGAAGGTATTGTCCGAAACGGGTGTGAGGCGCGCTCGTGTGGTGGATTTGAAGTTCCCGTCATTTTGGCGGCATCAGCGTTTAGGAACTTCAAATCCGAATACCACGCGAGAGACAACCTCTTGTGAGCGCGCTGAGTCTGATGGTTCGTTCTCGTTAACGTCATGGCCGGGCCGGCCGAAGGCCGAGACCCGGCCATCCACGTCTTTCACCGATTGGGCAGAAGTACGTGGATGCCCGGGTCTGACCCCCGGATCGAAGTCCGGGGGCGGGCATGACGATTGGAGAAGTCCAGAATTATTTGTCGGACACAACGCACGACTATGCTTTGAATCCGAAAATCGCTCCCGGTCCCGCACCCAGATGTGGCGAATTTCGGATTCGCCACACTAGTCCGTGATCGCCTTGTCGCGATCCCGCAGCGCGAGGCGCCTTGCCTCATCGCGCACGGAAGCGGCAGCACGGCTGAGCATGTTGGCGACTTGCATCTGGTCCGAGGTGGAGACGCGATTGACCGAACACCAGTCGATGTATTCGTCCTTGATCGCGTCCAGAAGCCGCGCACAGTTCCGCCGCTCCTCGATGATTGCGGAGGAGATTGCCACGGCGAGGGCGGCACGGACACGCGACTCCTCGCTGGCACTTCGTTCGTAGATCGAGCGCACGACCGCCTCGGCGCGTTGCTCCGGCGACATCGCCGTGATGGGTTGGGGTGCGGGGCGCCCGTCCCGCGTATCGGCCTGCAAGGGGTAACCTCCCATTCGTCTTGTCTCGCGCAATAGCTGCGCTTTTTCCCCCAAAATCCCCCGAAGCCGCATTGACCGGCCCGCGTCTCGAGCGCGCTCTGGCCGACGACATTCCCCCCATTCCCGCCCAACTCGTATCCCGACCGAGTTATTCCCGAATTCGGCGAACTACAAGTGCTATCGCTTGACTCTCTTGCCAAATGCCGCCCGGCGCCTCGTCGATGGTTAGGCTAAGTCGTGAATATATCACTTTCGCGTCATATCAAATATCTTTTTTGTGAAAATCAGTAATATTTCTACATCATTATGATTTTTGTATATAAGAGTAATTTTATTTGTTGCCATGTCACAACGATTAACAACTTTCGCGAAATATATTCTTGGATTTAATTGACCGAATACATGGGATTCGGCCAGAAATCTTTTTGGCTGAGTCCCGCGCCGGAACCTCCTGACAGACTTGGATGGCTTGGTTGCCGATCCGCAGGCGTTTCGTGGGGGCGGCCGCCAAGTCAACGGCCTCACCCGAATCGGGGGCGGGTTTGTTCTTGGAACGTGAACCAAGAGAGGAGACTTCATGACCACAAACACGAAACTCAGGGCGGCGCTGCTTGGCTCAGGCGCGATCCTCGCCCTCGCGACCGGGCCGGCCTTCGCCGACGAGCAGCAAGACCTGAAGTCGCAGATCGACCAGCTCCAGTCGCGCCTCGACCAGCTCGAGAAGCAATCGGCGGTCGCCGACGCGAAGACCGAACCCGCAGCCGCCACGGCTCCGGCTGACGCGGTCGTGGGCGGCGACTTCCCCGGCTCGTTCAAACTCCCGGGCTCGGACACGTCGATCGCGATCCACGGCTACACGAAGGTGGACGCCCAGTACGACTTCAACGGCAGGATCGGCGACTCGTTCGTCCAGTCCACGATTCCCGGAAATCACAACGCGCTCTCGAACACGGGCCCTCAGCTCCACATCACCGCCCGTCAATCGCGCATCACACTGGAGACCCGCACGCCCACGAACTACGGGCAGGTCGGGACCTATATCCAGGGTGACTTCTTCGGCACCTCGCCGGGCAGCCAGGGCGGCAACAATACGTCGAACTTCCGCATCCGCCACGCCTACGGCACCCTCGGCAACTTCCTGGCCGGCCAGACCTGGTCGAACTTCACCGACGTCGAAGACGCGCCGGAAACCCTCGACTTCGAAGGTCCCGCGGGCGAAATCGTGGCCCGTCAGCCGCAGTTTCGCTACACCTTGCCGGTCGGCAACTGGAAGTTCGTGGGCGCTCTCGAAAACCCTGCCGGTCAGGTCGCGCAAGTCGAAGGTGGCACATTCACCCCAGGCTCGCCGGTCAGCGTCGGCTCCGGCGCACCTCGAGTCGGTGCAAACAACGTCGTCGACCGGGCACCCGACATCACGGGTTCGGTCCACTACAACGACAGTTGGGGCCACGTGCAGCTTTCTGGCGTCGTCCGCTACTTGGCGACCGATGACGGCGGCGACCCGACCAACTCTATCGGTCCGACTACAAGCCATACCGCGGATGCGATCGGCGGCGGCGCCCTCCTCGGCACGACTTACAACGTCGGTCAGCTCATTGGCGGCGCCTTCGGTAAGGATCAGGTCGGGTTCCAGGGCTATATCGGCCAAGGCATCGATCGCTACATCGACACCTCGTCACGCCAAGGCGACGCCATCAACTTCATCAATGTCGGCCCGGGCGGCACTTTGAGCGAGACGATCCACACCCAGACCCAGTATGGCGGCTACGTCTGGTTGCTCCACAACTGGACCGATCAGGTACGCAGCAACGTCGCGTTCGGCATCGACGAGCAGGATTGGCTCGGCCTCAATGTTCCGGTCACCACATCGGGCAGCCAAATCACGCAAGTCACGTCGATCCACGCGAACCTGATCTGGAGCCCGGTCAAGTCGGTGAACCTCGGCGTCGAATATCTCTTCGGCTCGGTCACGCGCCGCAATTTGGCGTCCGGTGCAGGCATTCCGGGCGGCAGCTACGGCGAGGCGAACCGGATTCAGGTCAGCGCCCAGTACGTGTTCTAAGCTGGGGGCATCTTGAAATCGCATGACGTGAAAAAAAGCATGAACGCGATGAGGTGACTTGACGTTCGGAAACCTTCTCACCCTTCCCCCAAAAAACGGGGTGAGGAGAACCGGGTCCGATAGCGTCGCATCGCACGCGATAACAAAAAGATACTCGGGCCGGCATCCGAAAGGACGCCGGCCTTTTTCTCGCTCCCGTGCGCCGATCCGGGGTCCAGCCTACCCGGCCATCGAAACTTGGGACTCTGCACAAGACGTCGTCGGTCGCGCGCGCACTTACGATTGCGCTTGATTCCAGGCCACCGGCCTTCTTACATCGAACAGGGCATCGGAAAAGCCGGGAAAAGGCCGGCGTCGAGGCCGCGTGGAGGAATCGGTGAGCGATCTCGCACTGGCGCACGGACTGTCGTTTGCGGAGCTTTATACGCGAGAGGGGTGCCTTCGCCTCGATTCGCTTTTTTGCGCCCGGCTCAAGGAAAATGACCCGGCACTCTTCAATCGCCTCATGGCGGGGCGGGTCGATCCGGACGCCCTCACGGCCAAGGACGAGGGCGATTTCTGCATCGCACTCGCCCCCCATCTCGAGGATTTCATCGCCGAGCTCTTCGGGATCGAAACCGCGCTTGCATCCCTCGAGGCCGAGCACGAGCGCTTGGCGCCGCTTTACACCTGCAAGCGTCTCTTCGTCCAACGCGAGGCGACGCGCGCCCATCCCGAGGGCGAGGCAATCGGGTTCGACGGCAACGCGTTGCGCGTGGCCCTCAACGCTCAACTTGGCGAAGGCTGGGACGAGCTTGCTTTCGCAAGCCGCGTCATGGAATGGCGCGAGGCGGAGTCCGCGAGTGCTGCGGCACTCGAACTCGCGCGCCGTTATGCCTCATGGGCGGTCTTTTCGCATGAAGGCCGGGAGCGTCATCGCACAGGTGTCCTCTTCAAGATTCCGAAAAAGCTCGACCCCTATCGCCTCGTTCCCGTCGAGACGGAAAAGGTCGACGGGTATGAGGTGATGCGCGCCGATCTTCGCCACGCCCGGCGCCGCGAGGGGTTCGATCTCACCGACCCGGGGGCCGATCTCACGCTTGGCCTCGACGATGCGAATTACTGCATCTGGTGCCACAGCCAGAACAAGGACTCCTGCTCGAAGGGCCTCAAGGAAAAACAGGGCGGCGGATTTCGGCGAAGCGTCTTCGGGGTCACGCTTGCCGGTTGTCCGCTCGAGGAAAAGATTTCGGAGATGCACGCGCTCAAGGCATCGGGTCATCCGCTCGGCGCTCTCGCCGTCATATGCGTCGACAATCCGCTCTGTGCGGCCACGGGCCACCGCGTGTGCAACGATTGCATGAAGGCGTGCGTCTATCAGAAACAGGATCCCGTGAACATTCCGCGCAGCGAGAGCCGGATCCTGAAGGACGTGATCGATCTTCCGTGGGGCCTCGAGATCTATGGCCTGCTCGGCCGATGGAATCCGCTCGACCTGCGCCGGCCCGTACCGAGAGCAGCAACGGGCAAGAAGGTGCTCGTCGTCGGCCTCGGCCCCGCGGGGTTCAATCTTGCCCATCATCTTCTGAATGAGGGCCATACGGTCGTCGGCGTCGATGGTCTCAAGATCGAACCGCTCGAACCATCGCTCACCGGGGTGGCACCTGGCGGAATGCGTGCTACCTTCGCGCCCGTCAAGTCTTTCGCGGCCCTACACGAGCGGCTCGACGAACGCATCATGGCCGGTTTCGGCGGGCTCTCCGAATACGGCATCACCGTGCGCTGGGACAAAAACTACTTGAAGGCGATCCGACTCCTCCTCGAGCGGCGCGCGACATTCCGCATGTTCGGCGCCGTGCGCTTCGGCGGCTCACTCGATGTCGACCGCGCGTGGGCGCTTGGCTTCGATCACATAGCCCTCTGCGTCGGCGCTGGTCGGCCTACAATCCTCGACGTGCCGAACGGGCTCGCCAGGGGTGTGCGCATCGCGAATGACTTTCTCATGGCGATCCAGCTCGGCGGCGGCGGCAAGAAGGCGTCGGTCACGGACCTGCAAATCCGCCTGCCCGTGGTGGTGATCGGCGGCGGTTTGACGGCCGGCGACACCGCGACGGAATCGCTTGCCTATTATCCGGTCCAGGTCGAGAAGTTCCTCTCCCGGTATGAATCGCTCGTGGCCATGCACGGGGAGTCGGCCCTTAGCACGACATGGAGCGAGGAAGAATCCTCGATCGCCCAAGAATTCATTTCCCACGCGCGTGCGATCCGAGCCGAGCGCGAGGTCGCCGCACGGGAGGGTCGGCCCCCGCGCATTCGCGAGCTGGTCGACGAATGGGGCGGAGTGACGATTGCCTACCGTCGACGCCTTATCGATTCGCCGAGCTACACGCTCAACCACGAAGAGGTCGAATTCGCCCTTGACGAAGGCGTTCGTTTCGTCGAATGCGTCGTTCCCGATGCAATCGAGATCGACGAATTCGGCCACGCATGCGCGATTCGGATGAAGCGCATGGCGGCGGGTGCAGACGGCAAGCTCGCCGAGACGGGGGAAATCGTAAACCTACCGGCGAAAAGCATTCTCGTCGCCGCGGGCACGCAGCCGAATACCGTGCTCGCCCGCGAGGACCCGGCGCACTTCAAGCTCGATGGCCGCTATTTTCAAGCCTTCGACGAACACGGGAATCAGGTGACACCCGAGCGCGTCTCCAAACCGCAGGAGGCCCATGTGCTCGTCCATATCGACGCGGACGGCCGCGCTATCAGCGCTCACGGCGACCTCCATCCCTCCTTCGCGGGGAATGTCGTCAAGGCGATGGCGGGCGCCAAGCGCGCCTACCCATTGATCGGCCGGCTGCTCGACAAGCGCCCACCCTCGACGCAATCGGATGAGGCCTTGTTCGCGCAACTTGCCGCAACCCTCGAGGCGCGCGTCGAGAAGATCGAGCAGTTAAGCGCTCATGTCCGCGAAATCACGTTGCGCGCACCGGCCGCGGCCGAGGCGTGGCGGCCGGGTCAATTCTTCCGTCTTCAGAATTTCGAGACACTCGCGCGGTCGACCGATGGCACGCGGCTCGCCATGGAGGGGGTGGCGGCGTTGCCGAGCCGCGTCGAGCGCGAGAGTGGCATCGTGCGTCTCGCACTTCCCGATCAGGGCGGGTCGTCGCGGCTAGCCGCTCTCCTCAGCCCTGGCGAGGCCGTGTCCCTCATGGGTCCGAACGGCACGGCGGTCGATTTGCCGACGGGAAGTGCAGTGCTCCTCGCGGGCGAAGGCTATGGCGTCGCAGCGCTTATGCCGCTTGCGCGCGCCTGCAAGGAACGCGGAAATCGCCTCCTCGTTTTTGCGGGCTACGGTCGTGGCGACGAGCGGTTTTACGAGGCGGAGATCGCGGACCTCGCGGAATGCGTCGTCTGGGTCGTGGGGCGCGGGCCGGCGATAGCACCCAGCCGACCCCATGACAAAAGCTTCGTGGGCGACATCGCGGCCGCGATCGCAGCCTATGGCACCGGCGCCTTGGGCGATGTGGCGTTACCACTCGGGACCGTCGCGCGCACGTTCGCCTTCGGGCCGGACGGGCTTATGGCATCGCTCGCCGCGGAAAGGAAGGGTGTGCTTTCGTCCTTGCTTGGCCCCGGCCCGAGCTTCGTCGCCGGTGTCGCGGCACCGATGCAGTGCATGATGAAAGAGATTTGCGCGCGTTGCCTTCAGCCCGTGCGCGATCCCGTGAGTGGGGAAACGCGGATCCTCTTTGCGTGCGCCGATCAAAACCTCTCCATCGACGACGTCGACCTGGTCGCACTTCACGAGCGCCTGGGCCAAAATAGTGTGCAGGAGAAACTGACGCGGCGGTGGATCGAGCATTGCGTGAAAAGCTTGGGCTCGGTTTACGGGTAAGGCGGCATCCTGGTGCATCAGGCAGGAATGGTCCGTGCCATTACGCGCGCAGCGATGTCGGTGACGAGCCGGCGGGGTGCGAACCGCACGAGGAATGTGCCCAATTTATTGAACCCGCCCACCACGTGCACCCGCTTTCGCCCGAGCGCCCCAAGCCCCTCGCGCGCTACGCGCTCCGGTGTCGCCATGCGACCGTAGGCGCTGCCCACCATGCCGGCGCGCGCGAAGAATTGGGTGTCGGTTCCGCCGGGGCAAAGGGCCAGGACGTCGATTGGGCGCGCGGAAAGCTCGCCGGCGAGCGCCTCCGCGTAAAGAAGGTCGAAGGCCTTGGTTGCGCCATAGGTTGCGAGGTAGGGCAGCGGCTGGAATGCCGCCGTGCTCGCCGTGATGATCAACCCTGCGCGACGTCCGCTCGCGTTGGCCCGCGCGAGCATCCCGGGAAGGAGCGCGCGAGTGAGCACCACGACGGCGACGACGTTGACTTCCACCATCTCACGCTCGTCCTCGGGAGGGTTGTCGGCAATCGGACCGAGCCGCCCAAGGCCGGCATTGTTGACGAAAAGATCGATCGGCAGGTCGCGCGTTGCGGCGATGAACCGCTCGCGGCCTTCGGCCGTCGCAAGATCGGCGGCGACCGTTTCGACCGAACGACGTCCATTCGCGAGAATCGAACGCAACTCATCGAGGCTCGCCGCATTCCGCCCGCTCAATAACAGCCCCGTCTCGCGCGGCAACAGTCGCGCAAACGCCGCACCGATGCCGCTCGTCGCACCCGTGATTGCGGCGAATGAATATCCCATGAGCCTGCTCCTCTCTTGCGCAGCCCTCGCGGGACTGTCCGCAGGGGGCGAAAATCATTGCTACGCGTACCCGGGGTCCGAGCGAAAGTCGAGCCCTTGCAGCACTTCGCAGGCCCCGCTAAAAAAGTCGCCACGGCAAAGGATTAGCAAGACCGGGGACGAACAAGATCGGCGAATGGAGTGACGATGGTGGCGTTCCGGACTCTCGACGATTTCGACGTGCGCGGCAAAAGGGTCCTCGTGCGCGCCGACCTCAATGTCCCGATGAAGGACGGTCAGGTGACGGACGCCACGCGTCTCGAGCGCCTCGCGCCGACCCTTGACGAACTCGCGCAAAAGGGTGCGCGCGTCATCGTCCTCTCCCATTTCGGTCGTCCCGAGGGCAAGCCCTCGGCGCAATTCTCGCTCGGACCGCTTGCCCCGGCATTGAGCCGCTCGCTCGGTGGGCGAAACGTGCGTTTCGCCCACGATTGCGTGGGTCCCGAGGCAAAGACCGCCATCGCAAGGCTTCAGCCCGGCGAAGTCGCCCTTCTCGAAAATCTGCGTTTCGACCCCGGGGAAGAAACGAACGACCGGGCATTCGCCGAGAAGCTCGCGGCACTCGGCGATATCTATGTCGACGACGCGTTTTCCTGCGCCCATCGCGCACACGCCTCGGTCGAGGCGCTGGCGCGCATTCTGCCGGCGGCCGCGGGACGACTCATGCAGGCGGAACTCGACGCCCTCGACCGCGCCCTCGAACGGCCCGCACGGCCGCTCGCAGCCCTCGTCGGCGGCGCCAAGGTGTCGAGCAAGCTCGACCTCCTCGGCAACCTCGTGCAAAAGGTCGACGCGCTTATCATCGGCGGCGCAATGGCGAATACGTTCCTCGCCGCACAGGGTATCGCTGTCGGCAAGTCGCTGTGCGAGCGGGATCTCGTTGGAACCGCGCGCCGGATCCTCGATTCCGCGGCGCGCCGTAAGACTTCGATCTTGCTGCCCTTGGACGCCGTCGTCGCCGAAAAACTCGCACCCGGTGCGCGCAGTCGCGTTGTCGATATCGCGAAGGTGCCCGAGGATGAGATGATTCTCGATATCGGGCCCGAGACGGCTGAGGCGCTTGAAAAGCAGCTTGAAGGCTTTCGCACGCTGGTCTGGAACGGCCCCCTCGGTGCGTTCGAGGTGCCGCCATTCGATGCCGCGACAAATCGCGTCGCACGCGGGGCGGCGGCACTGACCAGGTCGGGCGAACTTCTTACGGTCGCGGGTGGCGGGGATACGGCCGCCGCCCTCGCCCATGCCGGCGTGATCGATGACTTCAGCTACGTCTCGACCGCCGGAGGTGCTTTTCTCGAATGGCTCGAGGGCAAAAAACTCCCGGGCGTCGCAGCACTCGAGGCCGCAATTCGGCGCTAGTGTGTCGATGCGGTGCGGCGGAGCGGTGTGTCCAGCCGCCTGATCGCGTCGAGATAAGCCGGATCGCGCTGCCAGCGGTGGACCATGTTCTTGGCGGCCGTGAAGTCGAGACGGTCGTAAAACTCGAGGACGTCCTTGAGTTCGGTGGGTGCGACGACCTGCTCGCCGGGCCGCGCCTTGCGGCTCAGCAGGAAGATCGTTGCGAAGATCGGCTTTTCGATATTGACGGCACGGCACGCGATCGCAAGCGCCTCTCCACCCGGCTCGAACATGAAGCGCCGCACCAGCGTCTCCCTGAGACCGGCGACCTTGGCGAGGAGTGCTTCGAAGAGAGGAATTTCGCCTTCGCGCAGCACCCTTACGAGGAATTGCGGCGTTACGACCTTCGCCTTGTAAAGCGCTTCGGCAAGCTCGGTCGGCCTGCGGCGATTGACGACCGCATGGCCGTTGACGCCGAGGAAGGATCGAATCGCACCCTCGAGGGATTCGTCGAGCTCCGTGGCGTCGATCGAGAACTTCGCGAGGATATGTTTGCGGAGTGCGGCCGACACCCACCAGTACATTCGCTTGGCGATCTCGGGCGGCAGGTCGGTCCTGTTCAATAACGGGTTCTGATAACGATCGACGCGCTTCGATTCCTCGACGAGATAATCAAGCGCCGCCTTGGAGATCTGCGCATTCGGATTCTCGAGAAGCGACGAGATAACGTCCACGTTCGTGGTTTCAATCAGCGCCTCGGACACCGGCTCGCTGACCGATCTGCGGATCGTGATGGCGAGTTGGTGTTCGAGCGTGCGATGGCGGATGATTTCGATGAGTTCGGGGTCGCGTAGTACGTCGCTGCGCACGAGAATCGGGTGCGCCACCTCGATCCGGTCGTTGGCGAGTTCGACGACAAGTTCGCGCGGTGCGGCGGATTGATCGGCAAGGCGATTGGCGAGCGTGCACCGAATCGACATTTCAACGTCGTGGATGAGCTGGCGCAGGATATCGGTCATGAGCGCGCGCTCGCGCTCGGTCGACACTTTCGTCTCGTCGAAAAAGAGGTCGCTTACCGTTTCGGCGAGTAGCGTCCTTGCCGCGACCGATTTATCGCGCGCCAAGTCGAGCAGCTCTTCGAAGGTCGCCTGTCTCGCACCCCTCAAGGTCGCACCCATTTCGATGGCCCATCGGCCACGGTCCGTAAAGTTTTCGAAGAATCCGATGAAAACGGTTAAGAAACGCTTAGGTTGAGACCCTTTTGCTCAATTCCTCGCGGCACGGGCTGCCGCAGCGGCACTTCGCTCACCCGAGTGTGATCGGCACTTTGTTCCTGGGCTTGGTATAATGTGTTGTGAATCAAGGTTGAATTGCTGCAAGGCTTGAGGGCAGGGAAACGATGACGATGCAAGGGTGGCCCATCGCGGTGGTCGGGCTCTTGACGGTGGCGTTTGGCGGTATGAGTGCTGCGTTCGCGATGGAGCGAGTAGGGCAGCATTACGATGTCTCGCCCGACAACCTGCCGGCACCCTATGCGACCCCCGCTGTCAGCAATCCGCCGCGAATCGTGCGCCGTGCTGAGGACCAAATCCCCCAGGTGCCGCAGGGGTTCGAGGCGAATGCCTTCGCGACGGGATTGAGCAACGCGCGCTGGCTCGCGGTTGCGAACAACGGCGATGTTTTCCTCGCGGAACCCCGCGTCGGTAAGATCACCTTGCTCCGCGATGAAACGGGTGCCGGGCATGCAACGCTCGTCACTACATTCGCGAGCGGTTTCGACGAGCCGCATGGCATGGCGTTCCACGACGGCTACCTTTATGTCGCCGACGTGAGCCGCGTCTGGCGCATCCCCTACCGAGACGGCCAAACCAAGGCCGAAGCATCGCCCGAACCCGTCACGGCGGAAGGCTCGTTCGGTTCCGCCTCGGGCCATTGGACGCGGAATATCGTTTTCGGCCCGGACGGGAGTCATTTCTACGTGTCGGTCGGCTCGTTCTCCAATATCGGCGAGGACCCTGAGCCTCGAGCGACAATCCAGGAGTTCGATACGAGCGGGAAAGGCCAACGTACATTCGCCTCGGGCCTCCGCAATCCCGTCGGAATCGCCTTTTATCCGGGAACGAATGAACTTTTCGCGGTCGTGAACGAACGTGACGGCATGGGCGACGAACTGCCTGGCGATTTTCTCACCCATGTCGTACGCGACGGGTTTTACGGCTGGCCTTATGCCTATATCGGCCCTCACCCTCAACCCGGCTATGGCGAAAAGCGGCCCGATCTCGTCAAGCGGGCGATCGTGCCCGATCTTCTGTTTCGGACCCATTCAGCGCCCTTGGGGCTCGTGTTCTACACCGGCAATCAGTTCCCCGAGACATATCGGGGAGACGCCTTCGTCGCCCTCCACGGTTCATGGAACGCCGCCAATCCGCGCGGCTACATGGTCGTGCGAGTCCCATTCAAGGAGGGCCGACCGGTCGGCGGCTATGAGAGTTTCGTGACCGGTTTCTGGATTTCGGGGACCGACCGGGCCGAGGTTTGGGGTCGTCCGGTCGGACTGGCGCTTGCAAAGGACGGCAGCCTTCTGATCGCCGATGACGTCAGTCAATCCATTTGGCGCGTGAGCCACCGTCATTGAGACCGCGGCGACGACGCGGCTTTTAATGGGTTCTTAACGCGCTGGCGGCAATCTGCGGCCCGCATGTCGATGACGCCTACGAGTATTCCGCTTCACACCTCAGGCCAACTCGCGGTCGCGAAAGCAGGTGCTGCGCGCGCCGCCAGTGCAGCACTCGCCGCACGACCGGGTGTAACCCTCGCATCGGCCGCGCGAAACCAGGGACCGGCCCCCGCAGCGATTCCACCCGGTGGTGCGGGCAAGGTTTCGCTTCCGCGCGGCAGCATCGTAAATCTCCTCGTCTGAGGCGCCGCGAGTCTCCAACGCTTACCCGCGCGCTTGTTTCGCACCCGGGGATGGTCCAGATTAGGGCGATGTCGGACGACGTGCGTCCCAAGGGTCCCACGGTTCTCGCCGTCCCGGACGGCGACAACCGCGAACGGTTGATATGCCCGGATTGCGGCTTCATACAATACGAGAATCCGAAAATCGTCGTGGGTGCCGTGGTGTGGTGGCAGGACCGCGTGCTCCTGTGCAAGCGCGCGATCAATCCGCGTCAGGGTTATTGGACCCTGCCCGCGGGCTATCTCGAGCTCAACGAGACGACCGATCAAGGCGCCATCCGAGAGGCATTCGAGGAGGCGCGCGCCAGGATCGCCCTTGACGGCGTGCTCGCGGTCTACAACATCCCGCGCCTCTCCCAAGTACAGATCATCTATCGCGCACGTCTCGTCTCGCCCGAGATCGGACCGGGTCCCGAGAGCACGGCGGTGGAGCTTTTTCCTTGGATTGGGATTCCTTGGTCCGATCTTGCGTTTCCCTCGGTCCATTGGGCGCTCGAGCACGCACGCGAGGTCGGGGACGCACAACATTTCGTCGCGCGCACGAACCCCGAAGGCCAGCACGGCAACGTCCGTTAAGTGCTGCGGCGCATCAGGCGGGATCGGCCAGCTTGTGCCGCTGCATGTAGGGAACTTGGGCGAGTGCGAACACGATCGTGAGCCCGGTAAATCCGAACACCTTGAAGTCGACCCAAACATCGGTCGAAAAATTGCGCCAAATCATCTCATTCAGAATGGCGCAGAGAACAAAATACCAGCCCCAGCGCAACGTGAGGATGCGCCATGCCGCTTCGTCGAGGGCGATCATCATGCCCATCAGCGGCTTGAGGAGTGGGCGGCCAAATATCAGTCCGCCGAACAGGACGGCCGCGAACAGGCCGTAGATGATCGTCGGCTTGAGCTTTATGAAGACGTCATTGGCGAAGATCAGCGTCAATCCGCCGAAGACCAGAACGACAACCGTCGTCGCAAGCGGCAGAATTGCGATCCGCCTCGTCAGGGCATATCCGGTGACGAGTGCCGCGACGGTCGCAACCATGAATGCAGCCGTGCCTACCATGATGCCGGCCCGCGAATAGGTTCCGAAGAAGATGAGAAGCGGGCCGAGATCGAGGGTCAATTTGAGGATCGGATTCATGGGCGCCATAATAATGTGCCGCGACGGTGCGGCAAGCTAGTGCGGTGGATTTGAAGTTTCTGCGATTTTGGCGGCAGCCGCGTTAAGGAACTGCAAATCCGAAGACCACATTGGATTCTATGAATGTCAGCTTTCGAGGCCGAGGAGGCTTCGTGCGAAATCGCGCGCTTCGAATGGGCGAAGGTCATCAGCACCCTCGCCGACGCCAACGGCGTGCACGGGGATTCCGAAGCGTTCGGCCAGGGCGACCAGGACGCCACCGCGCGCCGAGCCATCGAGCTTCGTGACGACGAGGCCGGTTACGTCGATCATGGCGCGGAAGATTTCAACCTGTGCATGCGCGTTCTGTCCCGTGGTGGCGTCGAGTACGAGAAGAACCGCGTGCGGCGCGCTCGCATCGAGTTTGTTGAGCACGCGCCGGATTTTTTGAAGCTCCGCCATCAAATCGGCGCGGTTGTGAAGTCGGCCGGCCGTATCGATGATAAGAAGATCGGCGCCGGCACGGCGGGCTTCCTCCAGGGCATCGTAGCAAAGGCCCGCAGCATCGCTTCCCTGGTCGCGTGCGATCACGGGCACGTCCGCGCGCGCACCCCAAATCTTGAGCTGCTCGATCGCGGCGGCGCGAAAGGTATCGCCCGCGCACAGCATGACCGAGCGCCCATTCGTGTTGAAAAGGCGCGCCAGCTTGCCGATCGTCGTGGTCTTGCCGGTGCCGTTCACGCCGACGACGAGGATGACGAACGGACGTCTCGAGGGGTCGATCTCGAGCGGCCTTGCGACCGGCTCGAGCACGTCGGTGATTTCGGCGGCAAGGGTCTCGCGCACGCGATCGGCTGTCGCGTCGCCATCGAAGCGGATGCTGCCGAGCTTGCCGGCGAGCTTCGCCGCCATCGCGGGACCGAGATCGGCGGCGATGAGCAGCTCCTCGAGTTCCTCGAGCGTCGAGGCATCGAGCTTTCGTTTGCTGAATATCCCCGCAATGCCGTCGCCGAGCTTGCTCGACGTTCGGGCGAGGCCTGCCTTGAGCCGGCCGAGCCACCCTGTCCTCGAAGACAAGGTGTCTTCGTTCATGCGAAGCGCTCCGAACTGGGTGCGATCAAGGAATTTGCGCCTCGAGCGCGTCACGCCGGGCGGCGACGACACGCGCTCGCAATAATTCGCCGGGCCGTGCCGTGGTGCTGCGAGTGCCCTCAAGCCGCGTCGGGGCGTAATGCTCGCTGCGTCCGCGCCCGGGTTTTTCGACGAGGACATCGACGTCCGTGCCGACGCGCCCGGCCAGGAAGCGGGCAAGGGCCGCTTCGCCGGCCGTCCTGAGGTGCAGGGCGCGCGCTTTGCGGATTTCGACGGGCACTTGGGGCATGCGTGCCGCGGGCGTTCCTTCCCGGGCCGAGTAAGGGAAGACGTGAAGAAAGCTCAGGCCGCAATCCTCGACAAGACGCGCCGTGTTTTCGAACATTTCGTCGGTTTCGGTTGGAAAGCCGGCGATGAGGTCGGCCCCGAGCGCCACATCGGGCCGCAATGCCCGAAGGCGCATCGCCACGGCGATTGCGTCGGCGCGCGAATGCCGCCGCTTCATGCGCTTGAGGATAAGGTCGTCGCCGGCCTGGAGACTCAGATGAAAATGCGGCATCAGTCGAGGCTCCTCCGCCACTAGGCGAAAGAGGTCCTCGTCGAGCTCGACGGGGTCCAGGGAGGAAAGCCGCAAGCGCGGCAATTCCGGTGCTGTCGCGAGGAGGCGGCGCACCATCTGCCCGAGGGATGGGCGGCCCGGAAGGTCCTTGCCGTAGTCGGTGATGTCGACGCCGGTCAGCACGATCTCCTTGATCCCGCGCTTGACGAGGGCGCGCGCTTGATCCGCGATTGCACCCATCGCAACGCTGCGGCTCGGCCCCCGGCCATAGGGGATGATGCAAAACGTGCAACGATGATCGCAGCCCTGCTGTACCTGGAGGAAGGCGCGCGCACGGCCCTCGAAACCGTCGATTAAATGAACGGCGGTCTCCTCGACCGACCGGAAATCGTCGACGAGAAGCTTGGCGTCCGCGCCATACGCACCCCTTGTCAGCTTCTCGGCGTTGTCGAGCACGCGGTCGACCTCCGCCATCGCGGCGTAACGCTCGGGATGGATCTGCGCTGCACAGCCGGTCACGATAATCTGTGCGCCCGGGCGATTGCGCCTCGCCTTGCGGATTGCCTGACGCGCCTGGCGCTCGGCCTCGGCCGTCACCGCGCAGGTGTTGACGATGACGGCATCCTCGAGCCCGGCACCTTGCGCGAGGGAGCGCATCACCTCCGACTCGTAGGCGTTGAGCCGGCAGCCGAATGTTACGATGTCGAGCCCGCTCATCGCATTTCTGCGAGGAGCGATGGGTCGATCCGGCCGGAGAAGCTGGTCGCGACCGGCCCTGTCATGATCACGTGGCCGTCGGCGCGCCACTCGATGGCGAGCGTACCGCCGTCGAGGATCACCGCCGCATGGCGGCCGGTAAGGCCCCGCCGGCTCGCGGCCACGAGGGTCGCACAGGCACCGGTGCCGCAGGCGCGCGTAATGCCCACACCCCGCTCCCATACGCGCATGCGCAAGCGCCCGTCGGGGGTGAGATGCACGACCTCGACGTTCACGCGCTCTGGAAAAAGCGGGTGATGTTCGAGCTTGGCGCCGAGGCTTTCGAGGTCGATTTTCTCGGCATCGGGTACGAAGAACACAGCGTGGGGGTTGCCGATATTGACGGCGACGGGATCGCTCAGCGGGCCTAGGGTGCAGTCGAGATGGAGGGTGTCCGTCTCGCGCGCAAGGGGAATTTCACGCCAGTCGAGCCGTGCGGGCCCGAAGTCCACCGAAACGAGGTCGTCGCCGTTTCGCGCGGCATCAAGAAAGCCGACCACCGTCTCGATCGTCACACGGTCGCGGCCGGTTTCCTTCATAAGCAGCGTTGCGATGCAACGCGCCGCGTTCCCGCATGCCTCGACCTCACCGCCGTCCGCGTTGTGGATACGCATGAAGGCGTCGGAGCGCCCGTCGCGCGCAGGCTCGATCGTGATGAGTTGATCGCAGCCGATTCCCGTCTTGCGATCGGCAATCGCGCGAGCCTGCCTGCTGTCGAGCGCAAGCGGGGTCGTGCGCGTGTCGAACACAACGAAATCGTTCCCGAGCCCGTGCATTTTGACGAAAGCGGGCATGTTCGAGTGCGCGGCCCTGGCCATGACCCCGGTTATATGGCGCGCACGCACGCCAAGTCCAATATCTTGGCGCTCGGATTGGCCCCGCAGCCGGGTTACAGTGGGGCCATCGGCGGCCGAGCTTACGATCGGAGGGTGCGCTTCTTGCGAGGTTTCGGGGGCTTGCCGAACTTGGCGAGCGCGCCGAGCATCTGGCGCACACCTTTGCGGACTTGGGCATCGTCGATGGCGCTATAAGCCTTGACGAGTTCCATCGTTTCCCGATCGCTCAGATGATCCGGATCGTCGCTCGCCCCATGGTCCATGCTCGCTCCAATCGGACCCGCAATCCGGCCGCGCCGAGTAAGCCCCTCGTAGAAATAGGCCGGCTCGACATTGAGAACGTCGCTCAAGAGCCACAGCATGCTGGCGCCCACGCGATTTGTGCCGCGCTCGTATTTTTGGATTTGCTGGTAGCTCACGTCCGTCACCGCACTCAGCTTTTGTTGACTCATGCCGAGCTCAATGCGGCGCTGACGAAGCCGCTTGCCGACATGGGCGTCGATCGACTCTTGTTTCGCCAACGTTACCTCCCGATTTTGGTCGAATTGCGTCGGTTATCGCTTGCCATGATGAAATGCGAAAATATTTCCCGCCGCCAATAATCTGGAACCGTGTTTTCAGTTGCTGCGCTGCATTTATCGTAAACTGACGCAATTTTATCAAGACAAAATGATGACGTTCGCACACGGGTACAATCCGACGCGAGTTTCCCCGGCGGAACCTGCACAAAAGATACTTCTTCGTGGGGTTTGGTGCTATCGGTGGGGTGTGTTGGTCGAGGAACGGCAACCTTCAAATCGATATCGCGGCGGAATTTCAGTTGGTTGATAAATATATTACTTTTATCGATTATTGAATGTGAGAATTCGGCACTTTCGAGAAAGGGAGTAGCGCTGGATTTTCCACCTGGCGGGTCGGCGGTTGGATTCTACGCCGGCGGCGTCCGGCTGTAGCCTGGCATTACCACTTGCGCGCGCAGATAACCTGTCCGTCGGGAAGGTTGCTTCCTTTTCGCACGCAAGAATCGGTATTTCGAGCCAAACGCGGTCTTCGGATTGATCGTTCCTAATCGTGACTGGTGCGAAAATCCCAGGAACTTCAAATCCAACGCGCGAGCGCTTGTTGACTTCCCGTGCCGCTTTTCCTAAAGTCCGCGCCCGTTACCCGCTAAAGGGAAGAGCCATGTTGCGCTCCCGAGGGGGTCCGCCAGTCCGCGAGTGTCGCGCACTGGCGCTTTTGGTTTTGGCCGCGGCGCAGTTGCAACGCCGCACCATCGAAGGCAGTGCATGTTCGAAGGTTTGACCGGCAAACTCGCCGACATTTTCGACCGCCTAAAGGGTCGGGCGGCCTTGAGCGAGGCCGATGTGGACGTTGCATTGAGAGAGGTGCGCGTGGCACTCCTCGAGGCGGACGTAGCGCTTTCCGTGGTCAAGGACCTCGTTGCGGCCGTCCGGGAGAAGGCGGTCGGAAGTCAGGTGCTCAAGAGCGTCACGCCAGGTCAGATGGTTGTGAAGCTCGTTCATGACCATCTCGTTGAGACGCTGGGTGCGGACGCCGCCGACCTCGATTTGCGGGCGACACCGCCGATCCCGTATCTGATGGTCGGGCTCCAGGGTTCCGGCAAGACGACCTCGACCGCCAAGATCGCGCTTCGGTTGAAAACGCGGGAGCGTAAAAAGGTCCTGATGGCGTCCCTCGATACGCGCCGGCCGGCGGCTCAGCAGCAGCTTGCCGTGCTCGGGCTGCAGGCAGAGGTTGACGTGCTCAATATCGTTCCCGGCGAGCCGCCCGTCGCGATCGCCAAGCGGGCGATGACGAAAGGGCGGCTCGAAGGCTACGACATCGTAATACTCGATACCGCCGGCCGCCTTCATGTCGACGACGCGTTGATGAGCGAAGTCGCGGCGGTGCACGGGGCGACGTCGCCGGTCGAAACGCTCCTCGTCGCCGACGCGATGACCGGTCAGGACGCGGTTCACGTCGCCGAGGCCTTCCATAAGCGGCTCGGGCTTACCGGCATCGTGCTCACGCGCGTCGACGGCGACGCGAGAGGTGGTGCGGCCCTTAGCATGCGGGCCGTCACGGGTTGTCCGATCAAGCTTATCGGTGTCGGCGAGAAGCTCGATGCCCTCGAGGCATTCCATCCAACACGCATCGCCGGCCGCATCCTCGGCATGGGCGACGTCGTGTCGCTCGTCGAGAAGGCGGCCGAGACGATCGAGGAAGAAGAGGCGCGAAAGCTCGCCAAGAAGTTCGAGAAGGGTAAGTTCGATCTCGAGGACATGGCTTCCCAACTGCGCCAACTCCGCAAGATGGGTGGCATGGAAGGTGTGCTTGCGATGCTGCCGGGTGTCGGCAAGGTCAAGAAGCAGCTTGCCGAGCGGCAGATCGACAACCGCGTCATCAAGCGCCAAGAGGCGATCATCGGCTCCATGACCGGGGAGGAGCGTCGGAATCCGAACCTCATTCACGCCTCGCGCAAACGGCGCATTGCGTCGGGTTCGGGTACGTCGGTGCAGGACGTGAACAAGCTCCTCAAGCAATTCATGGACATGAGCCGGATGATGAAGCAGGTCTCGAAGCTCGGGCAAAAAGGCATGATGCGCGCCGGCCTGCCGGGGATGGGTGGCAGGATGCCGCCCGGCTTCCCACGTTAGCGCGCCGCGACCGATGGAACGGCAAACGAGCTGCAATTTCGATCGATCGAAACTCAACCGAAGGAGAGCGAAAGGAAATGTCACTTAAAATCCGGCTTGCCCGTGCGGGAACGAAGAAGCGGCCTTTTTATCGCATCGTGATCGCCGATTCGCGCAGTCCGCGCGACGGTCGCTTCATCGAGCGGGTAGGGAGCTACAATCCGATGGTCGCGAAGGACCATCCGGAGCGCATCGTCCTCAATACGGATCGGATAAAGCATTGGCTGGGCGTAGGCGCTCAGCCGACCGAGCGCGTTGCGCGCTTTTTCGGCAAGCTCGGGCTCGGCCCGACGCCGGCGATCCCCAAGCAGACGAAACAGCATCTTCCGAAGGCGAAGGCGCAGGAGCGGATGAAGGCGGCGGCGGAACAGGCGGCCGCACCTGCGGCCGAAGCGGCGGCCGAATCCCCTGCGTCGTCGTGATGGGAGAAAACCCCCGGCGTTACGGGCACGAAATTGGAGGATGAGGAGCGTTGTGAAGGTCCGCAGCACGAGCGGCAATAACGTTTGCCTCGGCGTAATCGTCGGCGCGCATGGCGTGCGCGGCGAGGTCCGAGTGCGGAGCTTCACGGCAAGTCCGGCGGCCCTCGTCGCCTACGGGCCGCTCAGCGACGAGGCTGGCGAGCGCATTTTTACAGTCGCACTCGTCGCCAAATCGCGCGGCCAGCTCATCCTGCGCATCGAGGGCATCGTCGAGCGCAATGCGGCCGAGTCGCTCGCCGGGCTCCACCTCTATGTGGCGCGCTCGTCCCTGCCCGACACGGAGGAAAACGAGTTCTACCACGAGGACCTGATCGGCCTTCGGGCCTCAAACGCCGACGGTAGCGCTATGGGCGTCGTGCGCGCGATTCACGATTTCGGCGCCGGCGCTGTGATCGAGCTCGAGCGCACGGACGGCGAGGAGATGTTGCTCCCCTTCACACGCGTGACCTTCCCCGTCGTGGATATCGCCCGTGGCCGGCTTGTCGTAGACCCGCCCGCCGAGATCGATGCTGTTCCGGACGCAGCGAATGACGCGCCGGTCGAGGAGGTGCGCCCATGAGCCTTTCGGCAGCGCGTCCCTGGACAGCGACCGTGCTCACGATCTTTCCCGAAATGTTTCCGGGCCCCCTTGCCCATTCGCTTGCGGGGCGCGCGCAAGAGGCCGGGCTTTGGGCGCTCGAGACAGTGGACATTCGCACCTTCGCGGGCGATAAACACCGCACCGTCGACGACGCACCCTTCGGCGGCGGGCCCGGCATGGTGATGCGGCCCGATGTGCTGGACGCGGCAATCGAATCCGTGACGAGGGATGCAAAGCCAGCGGGGGCGCTTCTTTATCTCTCGCCGCGCGGGAACCTGATCGATCAGGCGCGCGTGAAGGCCCTCGCGGCAGAGCCTGCCGTCACCATCGTCTGTGGCAGGTTCGAAGGGGTCGATGAGCGCGTCCTCGAATCGCGCGGGATCGAAGAGGCGAGCGTCGGCGATTTCGTCCTGTCGGGCGGGGAGCCCGCGGCGATTTGTCTGATCGACGCCTGCGTGCGGCTCCTGCCCGGCGTGATGGGCAGAGAAGAATCGCGGGAGGAGGAAAGTTTCGAACGCGGGCTGCTCGAATATCCCCATTACACGCGACCGCAGCACTGGCGGGGCCGGGACGTTCCGGAGGTGCTGCTGAGCGGCCATCACGAGCGCATCAGGGCCTGGCGATTGAGCCAGGCGGAACGCATCACGCGGGAGCGTCGGCCGGATCTTTGGGTCCGCTACAACGCTGCCGGGCATGTCAATCGAGGGTAAGGTAAGAGGCCATGAATATCATCGAACAGCTCGAGCAGGAGCAGATCAAGTTGCGCACCGCCAAGAGCGAGGCGCCGACATTCGCGCCGGGCGACACCTTGCGCGTCCACGTCAAGGTCGTCGAGGGCGAGCGCGTGCGCACGCAGGTCTTCGAAGGTGTGTGCATCGGGCGCAAGAACGCGGGGCTCAATTCCGCCTTCACGGTGCGCAAGATCAGCTATGGCGAGGGGGTCGAGCGCGTCTTCCCGCTCTATAGCCCGCTGGTCGACAGGGTCGAGGTCGTGCGCCGTGGCCGCGTGCGCCGGGCGAAGCTCTATTATCTGCGCGGCCGGACGGGCAAGGCGGCCCGAATCGCCGAGAAGACGACAGGTGTTGCGGCCAATCTGCAAGAAGTGGCAAGTGCGGCCGAGCTCGACGCGGAAACGTTGGCGGCGGACCTGGCCGCAACTGCCCCTGTCGAGAAGACCGAGGCCGAGATCGAAGCCGCAGCCGACAAGAAGGCGCGGAAGAAGGCCAAGAAGGCCGAGGCCGCCGCGAAGAAGTAGGAGGTTGCAAAACGGCCATGGCAAATCCGCGCACGCTCTTCGACAAGATCTGGCAAGGCCACCTGGTCGAGCGCCAGCCCGACGGCACGTGCATCCTTTATATCGATTGCCACCTCGTCCACGAAGTCACGAGCCCGCAAGCATTCGAGGGGCTGCGCCTTGCCGGCCGGAAGGTGCGCCGGCCCTCTGCGACGATCGCGGTCGCCGATCACAATGTGCCGACGATCGATCGCAAGGACGGCATCAAGGAGGAAGAGTCGCGCATCCAGGTCGAAACGCTCGAGGCCAACTGCAAGGAATTCGGCATTCCCTACTTCTCCATGAACGACGTGCGGCAGGGTATCGTCCACATCATCGGACCTGAGCAGGGATTCACCCAGCCGGGAATGACGATCGTGTGCGGCGACAGCCATACCTCGACCCACGGCGCCTTCGGGGCACTGGCCTTCGGCATCGGCACGTCCGAGGTCGAGCATGTGCTGGCGACCCAAACGCTGGTCGCCCGCCCGGCCAAGAATATGCGCGTCTCGGTCTCCGGCACCTTGCCTTTCGGCTGCACGGCCAAGGACCTGATCCTCGCCATCATCGCAAAGATCGGCACGGCCGGCGGCACGGGGCACGTCATCGAATATGCGGGCGAGGCGGTGCGCGGTCTCTCCATGGAGGGGCGAATGACCCTCTGCAACATGACGATCGAGGGCGGTGCGCGCGCCGGACTCGTCGCGCCCGACGAAACCACTTTCGCCTATCTCATGGGCCGGCCTATGGCGCCCAAGGCGGGCCAGTGGGAGCAGGCCGCGGCCTATTGGAAAACGCTCCCGTCCGATCCAGGGGCGCAATACGACAAGGAAGTGGCCCTCGAAGCAAAGTCGATCGCACCCTTCGTGACGTGGGGAACGAGCCCCCAGGATGCGCTGCCGATCACGGGGAATGTCCCCGATCCCAAGGACGCACCCGACGAGAACGCGCGCCAGTCCTGGACGCGCTCGCTCGAATACATGGGCCTCGAGCCCGGCATCGCGCTCACCGAGGTCGTCATCGACGCGGTCTTCATCGGATCCTGCACGAACGGCCGGATCGAGGATTTGCGCGCGGCGGCGGCACTTGCGCGCGGTCGCCATGTGGCTTCGAGGGTGCGCGCACTCGTCGTTCCCGGCTCCGGTCTCGTCAAGGAGCAGGCCGAGGCGGAAGGGCTCGACAAGGTGTTTCTCGAGGCCGGTTTCGAATGGCGCGAGCCGGGCTGCTCCATGTGCCTCGCCATGAACGCCGACCGGCTCGCACCGGGTGAGCGCTGTGCATCGACGTCAAACCGCAATTTCGAGGGTCGGCAGGGACGCGGCGGACGAACCCATCTGGTAAGCCCGATAATGGCCGTAGCCGCGGCCGTGACCGGCCACCTTGCCGATGTTCGCGAATTCATCGGCTGAAAGAGGGGCAAGCATGCGGAAATTCACCACACTCACCGGGCATGCCGCTCCGATGCCGATGATCAATATCGACACCGACAAGATCATCCCGAAGCAGTTTCTCAAGACGATCAAGCGCAGCGGCCTCGGCAAGGCGGCGTTCTTCGAAATGCGCTACGCCGATGACGGGAGCGAGCGGCCCGATTTCGTGCTCAACCGGGAGCCCTATCGGAACGCGAAGATCCTCGTCGCGGGGCCGAATTTCGGCTGCGGATCGAGCCGCGAACACGCACCCTGGGCGCTCGACGATTTCGGCATCCGTTCTGTCATCTCGACGAGCTTCGCCGACATCTTCTACAACAATTGCTTCAAGAACGGGATGCTGCCGATAAAGCTTTCGGCGGCCGAGGTCGACCTCTTGATGGCGGATGCCGAAAAGGGCGATCGCCTCACAGTCGATCTTCCGAACCAGAAGATCGTGCGCGCGAATGGCGAAAGCGTAGCGTTCGACATCGACCCATTTCTGAAAACGTGCCTCCTCGAAGGATTGGATGAAGTCGGCCTGACGCTCCAGAAAGCGCCCTTCATCGCCACGTTCGAAGCGAAGCAACGCGCGACCCAACCTTGGCTTTGGCGCTAGTGTGGCGGCCCTGCTAGGCCCTGTCGCGCATGCCGATTGAAGCGGCTTTGCGCGCCCCCGAGACTGCGGACGAAGCAGCCCTGCTCGCCCTCAACAATGCGCACGCGATCGAGCTCTCCGCCCTTACGACACCGGCACTTCGCGCCCTCCTTGCCGACGCTTTTCGTGCGCGCGTCGCGGGTGCGTGTCGAGGAATGCTTATCGCGTTCGATCAGGATGCGTCCTACCGAAGCCCCAATTTCCTTTGGTTCCGCGCGCGTTATCCGAGGTTCGTCTACGTCGACCGTGTCGTCGTCGAGCCTGCGGCACGGGGGCGGGGCATCGCGCGAGCGCTCTATGACGACCTCTTTGCGGCGTCGCGCGTTCTGGGACACGAACACCTCTGTTGCGAGGTGAATATCGACCCGCCCAATCCTGCGTCCGACCGCTTCCACCAAGCGCTCGGCTTCGTCGAAGTGGGCCGCGAGCACTTACCCGCTTACCGCAAGACCGTGCGGTATCTCCGCCGCAATCTCGCGGCGTGACCGAGGTTGGATCCGCAGCCATCGTGGACGGCCTTGGCACACTCTGCCAAGATAGGCGGTATGCTGACGAACGGCACCGGTGCGTTCCCAATTTATGCCGTCGAGGAGGATGAATGCCCGCGAACAAATCGCTTCTGATCCTTCCCGGAGACGGAATCGGTCCCGAGGTGATGCATCAGGTCCGCCGCGTGATCGAGTGGTTCGATCGCCGGCGCAAGGTTACCTTCGACGTCAAGGAGGGGCTGATCGGGGGCGCCTCCTACGAGGCGCACAAGACACCTCTTACCGAGGCAACGCTCGAGAATGCAAAGGCTGTCGATGCGGTCCTCCTCGGTGCCGTCGGCGGACCGCAGTGGGACAAGCTCGATTTCGCGCTCAAGCCCGAGCGCGGGCTTCTGCGCCTGCGCAAGGAATTGGGGCTGTTCGCCAATCTGCGCCCGGCCGTCGTGTTCGAGGCACTTGCGGATGCTTCGACCCTCAAGGCGGAGGTCGTGGCGGGTCTCGATCTCATGCTCGTGCGTGAGCTCACGGGCGGGATCTATTTCGGCGAGCCGCGCGGAATCGACACCGTCGAGGGTGGCGACAAACGCGGCGTCAACACCGAGATCTACACGGGCGAGGAAATCCGCCGGGTGGCGCGCGTCGCCTTCGAGCTTGCCCAGAAGCGGCGCAAGAAACTCTGCTCCGTCGACAAAGCCAACGTGCTCGAGTCGAGCGTGCTCTGGCGCGAGGAGGTCGAAAGACTGCACGTCAGCGCATTCAAGCACGTGGAACTCAGCCATATGTATGTCGACAACGCGGCGATGCAGCTCGTGCGCAATCCGAAGCAATTCGATGTCATCGTCACGTCCAATCTGTTCGGCGACATTCTGTCCGATGAGGCTTCGATGCTGACCGGCTCGCTCGGCATGCTGCCCTCGGCCTCCCTCGGCCTCGCCGACAAGGGCGGGCGACGCAAGGCGCTATACGAACCCGTGCACGGCTCGGCCCCCGACATCGCCGGCCGTGACATCGCAAACCCCCTCGCCGCGATCCTCTCCTTTGCGATGCTGCTGCGCTATTCCTTCAATATGGACGAGGATGCGAACCTCATCGAGAACGCGGTCAAGCACGTGCTTGCGGGCGGGCTGCGCACGGCCGACATCATGCAGGCCGGCAAGGGCCGCGTGTCGACCTCGGTCATGGGCGATTCGATCGTGCGAGAGCTTGAGAAGCAGGCGGCGTGAACCCAAGACGCGAACGAGACGGTCAGTCGACGCCGTGCTTTCGTCGCTCAGCCTCGAGCCGGCCGGCGAGGAACAGACCAAGCATCCGGAAGTCGCTCGCGAACGACCAGAGCGGATAGCGCAAGGTGGCCGGCCGATTGCGCTCGAAGAAGAAGTGTCCGAGCCAGGCGGGCGCGTAGCCCGCGACGAGGGCCACGACCAATAGCTGCCACTCGCCGGTCACCGCAGCACCGATGAGAGTCAGCACGCCGATCGCCGTACCGAAATAATGGCAGAAACGCGTGGCACGGCTGCGGTGCTCGCCGAGATAGAACGGCCAGAACTCGGCGTAAGTCGCGGGGCGGGATCGACGGCTAGGTTCGGGCATTAACGATATCGTCCCATGTTTCGGAGATTCCGAGTGCGAATTCCTGCCGATGTGAGAAATTTTAAGTGTCCTTTTATTGAGATTCGCGTTACTTGAACGTAAGTCAACGGTCTTGGAATCAAAGGACAAAGGTTGGAATCGTGTCATGGGCTATAGAGTAGCCGTCGTCGGGGCCACAGGAAATGTCGGCCGGGAGATGCTGCAAACCTTGGCCGAGCGCGCTTTCCCCGCGGACGAAGTCGTGGCGCTGGCATCCGAGAAGTCGGTCGGTCGCGAGGTCTCCTTCGGCGAGGAAGACACGCTCAAGGTGCGCGATCTCGCCAAGTTCGACTTCAAGGGAATCGATATCGTGTTGTCGTCCCCCGGCGCCAAGGTCTCGGCCGTGCATTCGCCGCGCGCCGCCAAGGCGGGGGCCGTCGTGATCGACAATACGTCCCATTTCCGCATGGACCCGGAGGTGCCGCTCGTCGTGCCCGAGGTCAACGCCGCGGCACTCAAGGGCTTCACCAAAAAGAACATCGTCGCCAACCCAAATTGCTCGACCATGCAGTTGGTCGTGGCGCTGAAGCCGCTCCACGATCTCGCGACGATCAAGCGCGTCGTGGTGGCGACCTACCAGTCCGTCTCGGGTGCGGGCAAGGATGCAATGGACGAGCTGTTCGAGCAAACGCGCGGCATCTTCGTGGGCGACACGCCCCAGAAGAAGAAATTCACCAAGCAGATTGCGTTCAACGTCATCCCGCACATCGACATCTTCATGGAAGACGGCTCGACGAAAGAGGAATGGAAGATGGCGGTCGAGACGAAAAAAATTCTCGACCCGCGCATCGAGGTCACGGCGACATGCGTGCGGGTTCCCGTCTTCATCGGCCATGCCGAGGCCGTCAATGTCGAATTCGCGCGTCCGATCACGGTCGGCGAAGCGCGGGAGGCGCTGCGCGCGGCACCCGGCGTGTCGGTCGTCGATTACCGTGTCGATGAGGGTTACGTCACCCCGGTCGAAAGTGCGGGTGAAGATGCGGTCTATGTCAGCCGAATTCGTCAGGACCCGACGGTCAAGAACGGCCTCAGCCTCTGGGTGGTATCGGACAATCTGCGCAAAGGGGCAGCACTCAACGCCGTGCAGATCGCCGAGGCGCTTATCAAGTCCTACATGGCCAAGGCCGCATAATCCGAGGCCCCGGGTCACCGAAGTAATGAGAAAGGCGGCCGAGACGGCCGCCTTTCTTGCTTTGGGGATGCGTTTCGGGTTGGGCTTTCAGCGTCGTGCTGGCCACTGTATCTTCGACGCCCGGGGGAAACCCAGAGGGCGAAAACGAGGAGCACTCCATGCCCGTCATCGCGCGCATTGCGTCCTACCATGACGATCTCGCCGAAATCCGGCGTGACATCCACGCGCATCCGGAGCTCGGCTTCAAGGAGTCCCGCACCGCGGGAGTCGTTGCGCGCGAACTCGCGTCCTACGGTATTGAGGTGCATCGCGGTCTCGCCACGACCGGCGTTGTCGGCCGGCTCAAGGTCGGCGCGGGTAATCGCACGATCGGCCTGCGCGCCGACATGGATGCGCTGCCGATCCACGAAATGAATTCGTTCGGCCATCGCTCACGCCACGACGGCGTGATGCATGCTTGCGGCCATGACGGGCACACCACGATGCTGCTCGGTGCCGCGCGGTATCTCGCGGAGACGAAGAGCTTCGACGGCACCGTCCATTTCATCTTCCAGCCCGCCGAGGAGGGTTGGGGAGGGGCCAAGGTCATGATCGACGAGGGTCTCTTCGAGAAGTTTCCCTGCGACGAAGTTTATGGGATGCACAACTGGGCGCTGGCACCTGTCGGTGTTTTCGGCATCCGCCCAGGGCCGATCATGGCCGCATCGGGCAATTTCGATATCACGATCACGGGTCGAGGTGCCCACGCCGCCCGGCCCGAGTCGGGCGTCGATCCCGTCGTTGTCGCCGCCAACACGATCATGGCGCTGCAGACGATCGTGAGCCGGAATGTGAACGCCGTGGACTCGCTGGTGATAAGCGTCACACAGATCCATGGCGGCGAAGCGTACAACGTCATTCCCGAAAGCGTCGTCCTCCGCGGCAACGTGCGCGCATATCGGCCAGAGATCGTCGACAAGATCGGCCCGGCGATCGAGCGTGTCGCGGCGGGTGTTGCCGCGACTTATGGAGCCACGGCGGCAGTCGCGTTCGCCATGAAATATCCGCCACTCGTCAATCACGCGCGAGAGACGGAAATCGCGGCCGACGCGGCCGCGGAGATCGTGGGCGAGGCACAGGTAAACCGCGACATGCCGATGCGCACGGCGTCGGAAGATTTCTCCTTCATGCTTCAAAAGCGGCCGGGAGCTTTCATCTTCATTGGCAATGCGGGCAGCGACGGCGGCTGCGACGTGCACAATCCGCGCTACGATTTCAACGATGCGATTATTCCGCTCGGCTCGAGCTTCTTCGCAAGGCTGGTCGAGAGGCAATTGCCGAAGCGTCGATCGACCTAACCCCCCAATTGATCGGCGAGTCTGTTGAAATCCTCCGCCACGAAGTCCCACCTTTGACTCGGCGCGAGATCGGGGTTGCCGACGGAGCTTTCCGCGTGCGCGCCGAATTCCTTGGGACGCGGCACAAAGGCGGTCTTGAGGCCGCACGCGGCGGCGGCGGCGAGGTCGCCGTTATGCGCGGCGACCATGACGCACGCCGACGGATCGAGGCGCAGGAATGCGACCGACCTCTTATAGGTCTCGGGGCAGGGCTTGTAGTGGCGCGCCAGCTCGGCACCCAGCACCATGTCCCACGGCAGGCCGTTGTGTTTTGCCAGGTTCACCATCAACGCCACATTGCCGTTCGAACAGGTGGCGAGGATGTACTTGCGCTTGAGCCTTGTGAGACCCGGGACGGCATCGGGCCAGGGGTCCAGCCGGTGCCAGGCGCGATTGAAATTTTCGAGCTCGACCTCGGGGACTCCCGAAACGCCGTGTTCGGTGAGGAGCTTGTCGAGGCTCGCGCGGTGAAGGTCGTCGAGCGGCTGCCACGGGGCAGCACCGCTCCGGACTTTCTCCATGGTCGGTTGATAGAGCCCGCGCCACGCGTCGGCGAAGGCGACCCAGTCCACACCCTGAATGCGGTTGGCGCGGCCGAAGGCCTCTCCCTCGCGGGCAACGCTCGTGCGCCAGTCGACGACCGTGCCGAAGACATCGAAGAGTAACGCCTTAATGGAGCGATCCTTCATGAGAAAACCCTCGGGAGGAGAAGGTGGATGAAAACGCCCGTGCCGAAGGTGAGCATGACAAAACCTGCCGCCCTGTGGATGCGCTTCAAATAGATGCCGGACATTACGCTGCGGCCGAGGCTGAAGGCGCTGCATAAAATGCACCACCAAAGAGCCGAGCCCACGAAAACGCCCCCCGTAACGAGCCCGCCGCCCAAAAGCGTCTCCGTTCCGGACGTGATTCCGACAGCAACGAATACCGCGGTCAGGGAGAATATGGTGATGGGATTCGTGATGGTCAGGAAAAAGGTCGTGACAAGATCGTGGGCGAGGTCGTTGGCGCCGGCGCGCTCGCCGGGCGGTCGCCATTCCGCAAAGATCGTATGGATGCCCATGACGAGCAGCAAAGAAGCGCCGCCGACCTGAAACCAAAACTGCTCGCGCGTGAGGAACTCCGAGACGAAGCTTACGCCGAACGCGGCGACGGCGCCGAAGATCGCATCCGCCATCGCGGCACCGGTGCCCGAGAAAAGCCCGTAAAGAAATCCCTTCGTAAGGGAGCGCTGCATGCACAATATGCCAACCGGGCCAACTGGTGCTGCGATCGCGAAGCCGACAGCGATACCCTTGATGAACAGCAGTATATCCATGGACCCGCGATGCAATGGTACTGGTCGGCAGCGAAGACGTGCGGCCCGTTGATGATTCATTCGTTCGGCTTGGGCCGAAAATCCGGAATGTCCGCCCCGTTTAACGCATCTTTTCAGCTTTGAACAGGCGTTTGGGTGCTGCGATCGCTGCTTGAGCCGCGATCAGGGCCAACTCGTTTCCGCCCTTTCGCCGCGTCGCGGTCATCACCGCATGGAGTGTCGAGACGGCATGGGCCAACGCCTTGGCGGGGTCGCGTCCCTTGAGATATCGGCCGAGGAACACGGCTGCGAAAAGATCGCCAGCACCACTGGCGGGTGCCTCGACGAATGGGCTTTCCGCGAGCCACGCACCTTTTGCCGTCACGGCAAGCGCCCCGATCCAATCGCACCGTCGGTCCTTACGCACGATACCGGTTGCGACGACAAGATGCGGTCCCCGGGCAAGCAACAGCCCTGCCGCCGATAGGGCCGCTTCGAGTCCATCGACCTCGCAGTCCGCGAGTAAGCCGAGTTCGAAGGCGTTCGGCATCAAGATGTCGGTCAAGGGTAGGGCGGAGGTGCGAAAAAATTCGGGGATGCCAGGGCGGACGTAGGTGCCTTTCTGTCGCTCCCCCATGACGGGATCGCAGAGATAGAGTGCGCGCGAATTGGCGCGCTTCACGCGGGCGACAACATCGAGGATCGTGGGGCCGAGCGCCGCATCGCCGAGATAGCCGCTCAATACCGCCTCACAGCTTTTGAAGACGCCGATCCTGTCGAGGGCGTCGATGAGCGTGAAGAACTCCTCCGGCTTCAAATGATGCCCGTGCAATCCGCCGCGGCCGGGATGATGGGCGAGGGTCACCGTATCGATCGGCAGGACGTCGACGCCGAGGCGCTGCAATGCGAACACGGCCGCACTGTTGCCGACATGCCCATGCACGACCGAGGATTGAATCGAAAGAACCGCCACCGGGGCAATCTGCCATAGGGCCCAAGTACGGGCTAGTTCGGCTTTTCTTGCCTCCGCGCGCCGATCCTTGATAGGGTCGCGCCCTTCCAAAAGGTAGGGAAACGACGGTGGCGATATGACCGAGACCTTGATAGCGGACGTGCGTCCGCGCCGCAGCGTCCTTTATATGCCGGGCTCGAATGCGCGCGCGCTCGAAAAGGCGCGCACCCTGCCGGCGGACGGGCTGATTCTCGATCTCGAGGATGCCGTGGCGCCCGATGCCAAAGTCGCAGCGCGCGAGCAAGTCGCGGCAGCCTTGCGCCAGGGCGGCTACGGCGCCCGCGAGCTCATCGTGCGCGTGAACGGCCTCGACACGCCATGGGGGACGGACGATCTCGCGATGGCCGCGAAGTCGCCGGCGCACGCCGTACTCATCCCGAAGGTCGAGAGTGCGGAGATGGTCGAGGAAGCGCAAAGACGACTGAAAGCCAACTCGGGACCTGCGTCGATGTCGATCTGGTGCATGATGGAAACCCCCCTCGGCATCCTGCATGCCGAAAGGATCGCTGCGAGCGCCGGGCGCGTCGGATGTCTCGTGATGGGGACGTCCGATCTCGCGAAGGATCTTCATGCAACGCACACGCAGGAGCGGCTGCCGATGTTGACGAGCCTTGGGCTGTGCCTGCTTGCAGCCCGCGCGTACGGGCTGTCAATCCTGGACGGGGTGCATCTCGACCTCGCCGACGACGAAGGCTTCGCGTATTCCTGCGTGCAAGGCAAGGAGCTGGGCTTCGACGGCAAGACGCTCATCCATCCAAAGACCATTGCCAAGGCGAATGAGGTCTTTGCCCCGTCGATCGGCGAGGTCGACTGGTCGCGCAAGGTCATTGCCGCGCACGCGGCGGCGTCGCGCACGGGCAAGGGCGTCGTCCTCGTCGACGGCAAGCTCATCGAAAACCTCCATGTCGAGAATGCCAAACGACTTGTCGCCCTCGCCGATGCGATTGCCGCACGCGAATCAGCGGCCCCGGCCGCCCCATGAGCGAGGCGACAAAAGCCGACTCCAAGACAGGGGCAGGCCGGTTTTTCGAGGATTTCCGTCTTGGCGACGAGATGGTGCACGCGACCCCACGCACAGTGACCACGGGCGACGCAGCACTTTACCTGGCCCTTACGGGATCGCGCTTCGCACTACAATCCTCCGACGATTTTGCCGCCGCTTGCGGTTTCACGCGTGCACCGCTCGACGATCTTCTCACGTTCCATCTCGTGTTCGGAAAAACCGTGCCCGACATTTCCTTGAACGCGATCGCAAATCTCGGCTACGCGGATGGTCGCTTTGGCGTACCGGCCTATCCCGGCGATACGTTGACGGCCGTCTCTCGCGTCATCGGGTTGCGCGAGAACGCGAACCGCAAGAGCGGGATCGTCTATGTCCGCACGGTGGGTTCGAACCAGCGAGGTGAAGTCGTCGTCGACTACGCGCGGTGGGTGATGGTGCGAAAACGCGACGCGTCATCGCCCGCACCCGCCCCGGCGATACCCGATCTCGCCGACCACGTCTTGGCCGAGCGACTGATGGCGCCCTCGACCCTCGACTTCGCACACTACGACCTGACGCTTGCCGGCTCGCCTCATGTTTGGGAATCCTATTCAGAGGGAGAGCGGATCGACCATATCGATGGCGTCACGGTCGAAGAAGCAGAGCATATGATGGCGACACGCCTCTACCAGAACACGGCACGAGTCCATTTCAATCGACACGCGCAAGCGGCCGAGCGCGTCGGGCGACGGCTTGTCTATGGCGGCCA
>DASPOR010000208.1 GCA_035625915.1 Alphaproteobacteria bacterium
TGCTTTTGCCCCCGATCGTCGTATGGCTTGTGACCGGCGATCAAGAAGCGGTGCAGCGTTACATGCGACGCTCGGCAAGGCGTTTTGCCACAAGGGTGCGGTCTATACCTAAAAGCAAATTCGTCGTCGGGACTTTGGCCGTCAGCCGCGCATTTCTTGTTCGCGCCCGCGTCTTCCTAATTCGTGCCCGCGTCTTCCTGATTCGTGCTCGCCTCTTCCTCATGATGCGATTCAATCACGGCGCCCCGGAGACATTCCCCAACACGATGTTCGGACCGCTTTATTGAGCGAGATTGTCAGCTGGGGAAATAAGAGATTAAGAGATTTGCCCGTCTCTGCGGCATGGTTGCGAATCGCCGCCGGTCACGCCGCCGAAGGTGGAACCGATATTAGCGATGGCACGGCAGCCGGGCTCGATCCTTGCAATTGCCGCACCGCCGCCATCCGCGCGGTCACCGGGAGCGCGGGGACCGTCTTTCCGCGCGCATTTCGTTTTCCCTAAGCGACGAAGGCTCCTCGCCCGGTTGCCGACGCGAAACTATCGGCTTGTCCGCCTTCTTGGGAAAAGGGAATTTCCTCTTCGCCTTTTTGAGTGAACCCGGCGGCATGAGGGGAAGCGACTTGCCTGCGTACGAAATCTTCCTCAAGATTCGCCAGCATCAAGTAATATTTCTCCAGCAAGCGGTAGCACTCGCCAAATTCGGCCGACGACGTGTTCTTGGCCGAAAGCTGGCACTTGGCCGCCCGATCGCGGTAACCCTGTGCCCAAGCGAAGTGGTCGACCATCGCGCGCTCGCGGATTGTGACTTCTTCGGCTGAGCTTGCTCAGGGCTCCGGCAACGGGTCAAGGTTGGGTGTGGATAAGTTGCCGCGTTTTCACCCTCAGGGTCGCACTGAAATCCACCGGCGCGACCTTAGCTCTCGCTTTGCGCACGAAATGCGCCGCGCGCCAAGGATGGAATTCAGCCCGCTGTGGCAGTCGGTCCAAGCATCAATTAATTGAGCAATCGGATTCAATCCCGGTCGAATTTTCCAATGCGAATTTGCGCCTCCCAATCGCATTGAAATAAATCTCGGTTCGGGCTTAGCGCCCGCGGCGCGCGTGCCAGCCCACGACGGCGTCCGGAACCGAATCGGTCGAGGGGAAATACGGCTTGACGTCGATCAGCGGTGTTTTATCCAGGCAGTCGACGCCGGCGACATAAAGCGTGTTGCCCTCGATGCGCAACAGCC
The DNA here is from genome assembly GCA_035625915.1 of Alphaproteobacteria bacterium. NCBI lineage: Bacteria > Pseudomonadati > Pseudomonadota > Alphaproteobacteria > Alphaproteobacteria bacterium. The sequence continues at coordinate 1,234 of DASPOR010000208.1, forward strand.
GCGCCACCGAAACTGCGATCGGATTGGGCCGTGCCGGTGAGCGCAAGGCGAATGTGCCGCGCGACTCGGAATAGTGTCTCGGCGCCTGCAGCACGAGATCGCGGCGCGCCCGGTGCATCCAATAGAGCAGCAGGACGTGGCTGACCGTCTCAAGGCCCTGCAGGCCCCTCACCCAACGCGGATCGAGTTCGGCGCGGCAGACTGCATCGGATTCCCGCGCGTTCTTCGGACATTGCTCGCGGCTTTGCCAGGGCGTGCGCATCCGCCCGATGAAGTAGACCGAGGCGTCAGTATCGCCCGGCAGTTCGACGGCAATCTCGCCGCCGCGCAGCGCCGGCCAGTCGTCGCCGGCAACGGCCACAGCCGGCTGAACTGGACTACCGGTCCCGCGACTTTTGGGTCCGCGACTCTTGGGCCCGTGACTGTTGGGCCGATCTGGCTCACCTTTTTTGATCATCGCGATACGGTGGCACGCGATCCGGCTGGCTGCCAGGGCCCTGAAAACCGGATGCCGAGTCCCTGTCGGGGGCATGCTCCCACACCCGTTTGCCCATTCTTGGCAGGAGGGGTTGCACCCTACGGTTTAACGATATAAAGATATGCTTATATGGAACCGCAGGTGCCATGGATGGATCATCAGCAACTGCCTTTCGCCGGCCTGACGGCGGTGCTCAAGGCCGCGGGTGAGGCGACAAGGTTGCGCATTTTAGCGCTCTTGACCGAGGTCGAATTGACGGTATCCGAACTCATGGAAATCTTGCGCCAATCGCAGCCGCGGCTGTCCCGTCATTTGCGGCTTCTTGCCGAAGCCGGCCTCGTCGAGCGTTTCCGCGAGGGGTCCTGGGCTTTCTTCCGCATCGGCGAGCGGGGCGGCCGCGCCGATCTCGCCCGTTTGCTGATTGGCCGGGTTGAGCCGGATGACCCGATCGTGGCGCGCGACCGAGAACGGCTTGCCGCTGTACGTGCCACGCGCGCCGCCGCCGCGCAGAATTACTTTCGGCGTCACGCCGCGCAGTGGGACCGCATCCGTCAACTGCATGTCGCCGACGCGGCTGTCGAGGACGCGATACGCGCCACCCTGACCGACAAGCCGATCCGTGCACTTCTCGATCTCGGAACGGGCACTGGCCGGATGCTTGAACTGTTCGCAACCGACATCGAGCGTGGGCTCGGTCTCGACTTGTCGCTCGACATGCTGGCGCTGGCCCGCGCACGGCTCGATCGCGCCGGGCTCAAGCACTGCAGCGTGCGCCACGGCGACATTTATGACTTG
>DASPOR010000209.1 GCA_035625915.1 Alphaproteobacteria bacterium
TGACGGCCCGGTCCTATCAGCCGCTGGCCGCGGGCACGTCGATTAGCGTCCAGTCGGCGAACGACACCGATCAGTCTGAGCGCCTCAAGGCATCGATTGAGGCGTCGCTTCGTGACCGCGGCTATAAGGTTTCGGACGACAGCCCGCTCGTACTCGAATTCTACGGCAGCGAAGTGCTCGGCAATCAGGTGACTGAAAAGCCGACCGGCGCGCTCGCCCTGCAAAACGTCACCCCGGAAACCGATCGATCCAACGCAGGCGGGTTGCTCGACAGCATCAACAGCAGCTTGTTCGGTGGGAAAGGCGAGGGCGTCTCGAACCAGCCGGATACTCAGCCGCCCGTGCGTCAGGTCCATCTTTCGATGACCCTCTCGGATCGAAAAGCGGCGAGACGCGTGTGGCAAGGTACCGCGGCGGGCGATTTGCGCAATGCCGATTCATTTGCGACGACACAATCCCTCGTGCCGATTTTGGTCGGCAAGATCGGCATGTCGGCAAACAACGAACGATTTGACCTGCAGTAAGCTCTGCCCCGATCCTCCCAGTGCAAGCCGCGACGATTAGGAAGAGTGCGGTACGGTCCTAACGGCGCGCAATCGCCCGAGCCGTTTGGGGGAGCGCTTCGCTTTCAGAGTCGCGTGATGCGGTCCGGCTGGCACCCAAGCAAGCGATGGCACATTTCTACGCCGTCGCTTTCGGCGGCTTCGGACGAGGTGTGGGGCTGGCTGATGGCCTCGCGCTTGCCGTCTCGCCATAGCGACGATATGAAATCCACGCGGCCGTCGCGTGCGGTCCAACGCTCGATGATCACCTCGATCATGACGATTCCACGATTTTCGAATGCTCGGGGGAGAAGACTGGGCGTGAAAGCCCCGCCAGGTCAACCCCTTCGAACGGCAGTGGCCGAACCGCGTTACTCTCGGCATTAAATGTCCCGCAAGGGATGCCGACACGAAACATGGCATGATCGAAACAGGGTATCTCGCACCGGAGGGCTTTGAGCGCCAGCTTGCCGAGGAGTTGGACGAGATCTCGGTACGCCACGGTCGCCTTTTTCTCGCACCCGGTCCGGCGCGCCGTCCCGCGTGGGCACAGAATATCTGGTACAAGCCCCAGCGCTTGACCATTCGGTCTATCGCGGATGGCGCCCGACAACTCCGAGACGTTCAGCGAAATTGGGCACTTTACGATTTCCAACTCCACCGGCGCGCCCGTCTGATCCAGGATCGGCTGCCTCATGTCTCATCGAAGCCCCTTCGCTTCCCGTCGACTCCCCCAACCGCACCGCTCGGCTCGTGGACTTTACTCGATGAGCGCACGATCCTCGCGAGCCCCCATTGTTCGAGCCCATTCCGTCATGGTGAAGTCGAGTTCGTGGAAGATCGGAAGGGTCCGCCAAATCGCGCCTATCTCAAGCTGTGGGAGGTATTTACCCTTTTAGGCGAACATCCACGGTCGGGTGAGCGCTGTCTCGACCTCGGCGCCAGTCCCGGCGGATGGACCTGGGTGCTGGCGTGCCTGGGTGCCCAGGTCGTCAGCGTGGACAAAGCCCCGCTCGATGCGACAGTTGCTTCGTACGCTAATGTGGAGCATCGCGCGATGAGCGCCTTCGCCCTTGAGCCGCGCGAAATCGGCCCCGTGGATTGGCTTTTCAGCGACATCGCGTGCTATCCCCGGCGGCTGTTGCGCCTTGTCGAGACGTGGCTCGCATCGGAGCTCGTCGGACGCTTCGTTTGCACCATCAAATTCCAGGGCGAGACGGACCATGCGACGGCCCGGGCTTTCGCGGCGATCCCCGGCTCGCGCCTATTCCATCTCCACCACAACAAGCACGAGCTCACCTGGATCAAAATGTGACGAAAAATTATTCTTCACCCTTCGAGGGCGCGCTCGGATTTGAAGTTCCTAAACGCGGATGCCACTAAAATGACAGGACCTTCAAATCCACCACACTAACGCGCAGCCTTCAGCGCACGATCGAGGTCCGCGACAAGGTCGTTGACGTTTTCGAGGCCGACCGAGAGGCGCACGAGCCCGTCGCCGATGCCCATCCGTGCCCGCGCCTCTGGGCCAACGGCGCGGTGGGTGGTGGTCGCGGGATGCGTGATGAGCGATTTGGTGTCGCCGAGATTGTTCGAGATATCGACGATCTCGAGCGCATTAAGGAAACGGAACGTCGGCGCTTTTCCTCCCTTGATCTCAAAGCTGACCATATTGCCCGGACCGGACATCTGACGCCGGGCCAATTTGTACTGGGGATGGCTTTTGTGACCGGGAAAGTAAACGCGCGCCACGCCCTTGTGATCCGCAAGGAAATCTGCGACCGCACGCGCATTGGCGCAGTGCCGCTCCACGCGGACCGCCAAGGTTTCCAGTCCCTTGAGCATCACCCACGCATTGAAGGGGCTCATCGCGGGGCCGGTATGGCGCATGAAGGGCATCAGGTGTTCAGAATAGAATTGCTTGGTGGAGAGCACGGCGCCGCCAAGCGTGCGTCCTTGCCCGTCGATATGCTTTGTCGCGGAATAGACGACGATGTCAGCACCGTGGGCCAAGGGCCGCTGAAGCATGGGGGTCGAAAAGACGTTGTCGACGATGACCGTCGCACCCGCCTTGTGGGAGAGCTTGGATACGGCCGCGATGTCGATAAGCTCGAGCGTGGGGTTTGACGGCGTTTCGAAGAAGACGGCGGCAGCACCGGGTGCAAGCGCTGACTTCCACTGTGCGAGATCGGTTCCGTCGACAAGCGTCGTTTCGATCCCCCAGCGCGGGAGAAGCTGGGTGATGATGAAATGACACGAGCCGAACAATGCGCGCGCCGCCACAACGCGCTGGCCCGCTCGCAAATGGCAAAGGAGCGACGCGAAGACGGCGGCCATGCCGGTCGCCGTCGCAAAACAGGCCTCCGCCCCTTCAAGAAGGGCCAAGCGTTTCTCGAACATCGAGATCGTCGGATTGCCGTAGCGAGAATAGATGAAACCGTCGGCCTCGCCCTTGAAGCGCGCTTCGGCTTCCTCGGCATTGTCATAGACAAAACCGGAAGTAAGGAAGATCGCCTCGCTCGTCTCACCGTGGGCGGAGCGTCCAGTGCCGCCACGCACCAAATTGGTATCCGCGCGCCAATCCTGTGCACGCGAGTTGTCGGCGCGCGCCCTCTTTATTGCCCTTGTCATGTCGAAACTTCCTGTTCGTCCTATTCCTGCTGCCAGGGAAGATTCGAGGCTTTCCAACCGTCAGCGCTCCCGCGATGGCCAGCGCTGTCCTTGGGGCCTTCAAACCCGCCCTGGATATTGTAGCAGTGCTTGTAACCGATCTTGGTGAGTGCGATCGCCGCCGCCTTCGAACGCACGCCAGAGCGGCAAAGGAGGAAGATCGGCGCTTCCTTCGCGATCGCGTTGCCGCTCACCTCATCGGTGAACCCGGGATTCACCTGCAGGTCCGGATAGGCCTGCCATTCGACGAAGATCGGGTTCTTGCCGATCTGCTTCAGGTCCGGATGGCCGACATACCGCCATTCCGGCTTCGTGCGCACGTCGATCAAGACAGCCTTGGGATCCTTGCTTAGAAGCTCCCACGCCCGCCTGGCATCGACATCGCCCGCATAAGATTGCTCTGCCATTACTGCGACCTTTCTCCCCGCACGCCGTACGCCACGCGCGGCGAAATCAAAAGCAAAAAACCGCCACAAGCGTTGCCGCCGGGCGGTATCCCCGTCGCTTTAGCGGCATTTCTTTCGCGCCCGCAAGCTGACCTCAAATCGGCGCAACCATATGAACCCTAGCGGCAACGCGCGGCGGTGTCAACGCATGGCAGATTTCGGGTTACATCGGTTCGAGCAGCACATTCCGGTTCGTCTGAGCTAATCGCATGACAGCCGTGCTTCGCGTCGGGTGAAGCGCGGCTTGCACCCCGATCCGCTCTGGCGTAATGGCTTGCCGAACGCACGGAAGGCGAATCGGGGAGTCCTTGAGCGAAATCCAATCCAGCCCGTCGCGAACGCGCCGCCCCCTCGTGCTCGCGGCCACCATGCTCGCAATGTTCATGGCGGCGGTCGAGGCGACGATCGTCGCCACCGCGATGCCGACAATCATCGCGGAGCTAGGCGGCTTTCAACTTTTCAGTTGGGTTTTCGCCATCTATCTCCTAACACAAGCCGTCTCGATCCCGATTTACGGGAAGCTCGCCGACATATTCGGCAGAAAGCCCGCGTTCTACGCCGGCGCCATCCTTTTCCTGGCTGGCTCGGCACTTGCCGGCCTGTCCTCGGGGATGATCTGGCTTATCTTGTTTCGCGCCGTTCAGGGCCTTGGAGCCGGCGCCATCATGCCGATCGCCAGCACCATTGTCGCGGACATCTATACGCCCTCTGAACGCGGCAAGGTCCAAGGCTATCTGTCGAGCGTGTGGGGCGTTGCCGCCGTCATCGGGCCGGCACTCGGCGCGTTCTTCGTCGAGCATGTCGGCTGGCCCTACGTGTTTTGGCTCAATTTGCCGATCGGGGTCGTCGCCATCGTCTTGCTCGCCTGCTTTCTTCACGAGGATGTCAAGCACCGCATCCATCATGTCGACTACCTAGGCGCTTGCCTGCTCATGTTCGGCACGGCGGCGCTAATGCTCGCACTCATTCAGGGTGCAAGCCTGCCCCTCGCGGGTGTGCTTGCCCTTCTCTTTGGCTCGGCCCTTTGCCTTGCATTTTTCTTCTATGTCGAGCGTCGCACGGTCGAGCCCATCATTCCGTTCGAGCTTTGGCGCCACCGCGTCATCGCCACGGGAAATATCGGTCAGGTCGCTTCGGGTGCCGTGATGATCGGCACCGCGATTTTCGTGCCGACCTACGTGCAGGGGGTGTTGGGCGCATCTGCTGCATCGGCCGGCATTTCGGTCGGCGCCATGTCGCTCGCGTGGCCGATCGCGAGCTACTTCGCCGGCAGAGTTATGTTGAATTTGTCATTTCGCTTGGCCGCAGTGGCGGGCGCACTCCTGCTGATCGCGGGGAGTGTCGTGCTCTCCATGCTCACACCCGAGCGTGGCCTTGTTTTCGCAAGCGCTGGCGCATTCCTCATCGGACTGGGAATGGGATTCAGCAACCTCACGTACCTTGTCGCCGTGCAGACGAGTGTGGAATGGCGCCGTCGGGGCATTGCAACCTCGCTCAATCTTTTCATGCGGATGGTCGGCCAATCGGTCGGGACCGCGTGCTTCGGCGCTCTCATGAATTTCGGGGTGGCGAGCTTTGCCGTGGCCGATCCCGAAATCGTCAACCGGATGATGAATCCGGACGTCCGCCGGACGATCGAGCCCGATACGCTCGAGCACGTCACCCGCGCCTTGGCATCGTCACTCCACGACGTATTTCTCATCGCCCTCCTCTTCGCTCTCGCGGGTCTCGTTATTGCGATGCGTATTCCCGGCGACCTCAACGCGAAAAACGCCGTTCAGGCAAGCAAGCCAGCTTAGATCGCGCGCATCGAGCTAGGATTTGGCCCTTCTTCGCTTTCGGGGTCGACACACTGATCCATCTGCCTAATTCGAGGGCAAAATTTTGCGCATGGCGCAGGCATATCACGGAAGCTTCTCGGTTTGACGGCTCGCCCTGCGGCGGTCATTCTGTGGTACGGAACTTGCTCTATTCGCGGAGGAGACCAGCCAGCCGTACACGACAAACCGGCGGGCCCGACGGGGGGCAGCGTCATCGGCAGAATGAATGTCGCTAACGCATTCGACGAGATGCACGCGAACGGCGGGGACGTGCGCGGGCCTTACCGTGGGCTGACGGGCTGGCTCGAAAAGACCGACCCTGCCGCACTCGAACAGAAGCAGCGTGAGGCCGATATCCTTTTCCGCCGCCTCGGAATCACATTCGCCGTCTACGGCGAGGGTGGCGATACCGAACGGCTGATCCCCTTCGATATCATGCCGCGGGTGATCTCGGCTGGAGAGTGGCGCTTCCTTTCGCGCGGCCTTGTCCAGCGAGTCAAGGCGCTCAACCTATTCATCGCCGATGTCTACGGGGCGCGCGAAATTCTCCGCGCGGGTAAGATCCCGAGCGACCTCGTTTTGAGCAATGCCCAGTACCGGTCGGAAATGGAGGGGGTGAGCCTCCCGCACGGCGTATATACCCACATCGCCGGTATCGACGTGGTGCGCACCGGGGAGCGCGAGTTTCACGTACTGGAAGACAATTTGAGGACCCCGTCAGGCGTTTCCTACATGCTTGAGGATCGGGAGGTCATGATGCGCCTCTTCCCGGAACTCTTTGCATGCCACCGCGTGGCGCCGGTCGGCCACTACCCGGACGAGCTCCTGAAGACCCTTCGTTCGGTCGCACCCGCGTTGGCGGGCGACGATCCGACGGCCGTGCTTTTGACGCCGGGTGCCTATAACAGCGCCTATTTCGAGCACGTCTTCCTTGCCGAGCAGATGGGCATCGAGCTCGTCGAGGGTCAGGACCTTCTCGTCAAGGATGCCAAGGTCTATATGCGCACGGCCGCAGGGCTGCAGCGCGTGGACGTGATTTACCGGCGGGTCGATGACGCTTTTCTCGACCCCGCCGTATTCAATCCGGAGTCGGTGCTAGGCTGCGTCGGCCTATTCGCGGCGTATAAGGCGGGAAACGTGACGCTTGCCAATGCGGTCGGTGCCGGCATCGCCGACGACAAGGCAATCTACGCCTATGTACCCGAGATTGTGCGCTTCTACCTCGGGGAGGACCCCATTCTCGACAACGTCCCGACCTGGCGCCTGCGCGATCCTGACGGCCTTGCCTACGCGCTCGATCATCTCGACGAGCTTGTGGTCAAGGAGGTGCATGGTTCGGGCGGCTACGGCATGCTGATCGGCCCGCGCGCCTCGAAGGGAGAGATCGAGACCTATCGCGCGCGTATCCTGAGCGATCCATCCCAGTTCATCGCGCAACCGACCCTTGCACTCTCGACCTGCCCTACGTTCTGCGAAAGCGGCTTGGCGCCACGCCACGTCGATCTCAGGCCATTCGTCCTTTGCGGACGCGAGATCACGGTCGTACCCGGTGGGCTCACCCGCGTCGCACTTCGCGAGGGCTCGCTCGTGGTCAATTCGAGCCAGGGCGGCGGCACCAAGGACACCTGGGTGCTCGAAGGCGGCGACGCTCAGGACGCCGCCGGCGCACACCAGGACTAGGCGCCATGCTCAGCCGTGCCGCCGACAATCTTTACTGGATGGCGCGCTACATGGAGCGGGCCGAAAACGTGGCGCGCATTCTCGACGTCGCTTACCGCATGTCGCTTCTGCCGGGCGATGAACGGCAACAACACACGCAGTGGGAATCAGCCATCATCATCGCCGGCTGCGAGGATGCCTATGAGGCCATCGGCGGGCGCTTCGATGCGGAGGGCGTCATCGGTTTTCTCGCCCTCGACCCCCTGAACCCATCGAGCATACGTTCCTCCCTTCACGCCGCACGCGAGAACGCCCGTGCCATGCGCGCCCAGATCACCAGTGAAATGTGGGAAAGCCTGAATTCGACCTGGATCGAGGCGCGCGGCCTCGATTCCGCTGCGCTTAAAGCGCGCGGGGCGCGGGAATATTTCGATTGGGTCAAGGAGCGGAGCCACTTATTCCGGGGCGTCACCTCCGGCACGATGCAGCGCGACGAGCCCTATCGGTTTGTCCGATTGGGTGGCTTCCTCGAGCGCGCCGACGCGACGGCGCGAATTCTCGACGTGAAGTACCACGTTCTGCTGCCGAGCCCCGCCGACGTGGGTGGTGTCGTCGATTATTATCAGTGGACCGCGATTTTACGCTCGGTGAGCGCCTTTCGGGCCTATCGCAAGATCTACCGCGACGTCATCACGCCCATGCGGGTAGCGGAGCTTTTGATACTGCGCCCGGACATGCCGCGAAGTCTCCTCGCCTGCATGATCGAGATCGAACGCATCTTGACCGATCTTCGCGCGCTATACGGCCGCGACTACCAGTCGACGAGGTTCGCGGCAAGCATGTGCTCGCGCCTGCGTTATGGGAAAATGGAGGCGATATTCGAACAGGGTCTTCACGAGTACCTTACCGAGACCATCGACCACAACGTCGAACTCGGAAGTGCGATCGCGCGGGACTTCATGCGCCCCGGGTGAACCTCCGCCTGTTGTATTAACTGCGTTTGCCATTGGCCTGGGCGCACACTAGGATCGCTCGCCAAGAATTTGACCTTGATGGATTTAGGGGCCGTTTTTCAATGACTTACTGTGTTGCCATTCAACTGGACAAGGGCCTCGTGTTCGCGGCCGATTCGCGCACCCATGCGGGTGTCGACAATATCGCGAGCTTTCGCAAGATGACCGTTTGGCAGCCGGGCGACCGAGTGATTGTCATGCTGAGTGCGGGAAATCTCGCCTTGACCCAATCGATCGTGACGCTTCTGGACAAGGGCGTCGACACGGGTACCGGCGCCAAGGAAAGCGTTTTGACGGTTCCCGACATGCATGGGGCGGCCCGTCTGACGGGAAGCGCGATCCGCGAGATCTACCGCCTCGACGGGGCTGCGCTCAAGACACAGGGCGCTGAATTCAACGTCTCCTTCATCCTGGGCGGGCAGATCCAAGACGACAGCATGCGGCTCTTCCAGGTGTATTCGGCAGGGAATTTCATCGAAGCCACGCGCGAGACGCCCTACTTCCAAATGGGCGAGGTGAAATACGGCAAGCCCATCATCGACCGGATCATCCGACCGTCGACCACGCTACGAGCGGCCGCGAAATGCGCGCTCATTTCGATGGATTCGACTTTGCGCTCGAACCTCTCGGTCGGTATGCCGATCGATCTCGCAATCCACCGAAAGGGGGCGAACAAGCTCGCCGTACTTCAGCAAATCGAGGAAACCGACCATTATTTCCGCGCCTTGCGGCAAGCATGGATGGACGGCCTGCGTAGCGCCTTCAAGGAACTCCCCGACCCGGCTTGGCTCGATGGCGGCGACTGAAGGTTGGATCGTGTCGCTCCTCCCCTCGGATCGGCTCGCTACTTGAGGCCAAAATAGGCGCGACGGAGCGCGTCGTTCTCGTGCATTGCCGCGACACTACCCTCGAATCCGACGCGGCCTCCCTCGAGCGTATAGACCCGGTCCGCGAGATCGAGAAACCTCACGTTCTGCTCGGCGATGAGTAGCGAAAGCCCAGAGCCGCGGAACCGACCGAGCACGCGGATGACCTCCTTGACGAAAAGGGGGGAAAGGCCGGCCGACGGCTCATCCATCAGCAGCAGCGTGGGATTGGCCACGAGTGCTTTGGCGATGCCGAGCATCTTGCGTTGCCCACCGGACAGACTGCTGGCGAGGGCCGACTTGCGCTCGGCGATCGCCGGGAAAATCCCGTAAAGCTCCGCGATCTTCGCTCGCAAATCGGCGGCAGCCATGAACTGACCGCCGATACGAAGATTCTCCTCGACCGTGAGGCCGGGAAAGCAGCCGGTCTCCGACATATAAACCATGCCCGAACGCACGCGCTTGTCGGTGCGAAGCGCTGTCACGTCAGCGCCCGCGAAAGCAATAGCGCCTTGCCACGCCGGCAAAAGGCCCATCAGAACCTTGAGAAGTGTCGTCTTGCCGGCACCGTTTGCGCCTAGCAGCACCACCGTCTCGCGGGCATGCACACCAAGCCCGGCACCCCATAGCACTTGGACGCGGCCATAGCCCGCCTCGAGACCGCTCGCTCTCAATAGCTCAGCTGCCATCTTCCGTCCCCAGGAAGACCTCGACGACTTGGCTATCCCGGACGGCCGCCGAGAGTGCCCCTTCGAATATCTCCTTTCCCGCATTGAGCACAATAACCCGGTCCGTCACGTGATCGATGAATCCCATAAGATGCTCGACGACGAGGAGTGCGGTACCCTCGCGCGCGAGTGCGCGCAATTTCTCCGCAACGCGGTCGAGCTCCGCCGGGTTGAGGCCCGCGGCCAGCTCGTCGATGCAAAGAAGCCGCGGCTTGGTCGCGAGTGCACGCGCGAGGTCGAGCATCTTCTGCTGCACGCTGTTGAGTTCCGCGGCCGGCCGGCTCGCTTGTGCATCGAGCTCAAGGGAAGCCAAGAGTGCTTCGATGTCGAGCGCCCCCCCTTCCGATCGGCCGTAGGTGGCGGCGACTTCGACGTTTTCCCGAACAGTCAGGGTCAGAAACGGCTTCGGCACTTGAAATGTGCGATTTATGCCGAGATGGACGAGCTTGTGGGATTTGAGCCCGCCGATCGATCGGCCCCGGTAGTCGATGGCGCCGCCATCGGGTCTGTAAAGGCCGGAAATGACGTTGATGCAGGTCGTCTTGCCCGAGCCGTTTGGGCCAACGAGGCCGAGAATTTCACCCGCCTTGACGTGAAAGCTCACGCCATCGAGGGCGCGGAATCCGCCGAAGCGCTTCACAAGGGCATCGATCCGCAAGAGCGGCACGCCGGACGCATTGGATGGTCGGTCAGGGAACATCGTAGCCGAGCCTTTTGAAAATCGAGACAAGCCCGTTTGGCAGAAACAGCACGAGGCCCACGATCAGGACGCCATAGATGAGCTGGAAATATTGAGGTGTTGAGATACCGATCGCGTTGTAAATGCCATAGAGGATCGCGACACCGAGAATCGGGCCAGTAATCGTCGCGACCCCGCCGAAGAGCGCAAAGACGATCGCGAAAATGCTGAATTCCGGGCTGAACACCGTGTCCGGGTAGAAGACCGAGACGTACCAGGCGAAGACGCCGCCGATCACGCCCGCGACGAAAGCGCTCATCAGCCATGCGATGGTGCGGCTGCGCACGACGTTGACGCCGGCCATGCCCGCACTTATTGCGTCTTCGCGGATCGCTTGGAGGGAGAGCCCGAACTTCGAATTGCGGAGATAAACGACAAGGCAAAGCGTGGCCGCAAGAATGCCGACCGCAATCCCATAGCTGAAATTGGGGCTGAACACCCCGGACAGGGAGATGCCGTAGGGGCCCTTGGTGATGTCCGTCAGGTTCGGGTTGGAGATTATTTGGAAGAGCGCTTGCGCCGCCGCAAGATTTGCGATCGCGAAATAAGCGCCCGAAAGGCGCAGGAGTGGCGTGAGAATGACGCCGAGCACCAAGGCCGCGAGGACGCCGGCCCCGAGGGCTGGGAGCGGCCCCCACTCGAGATGGATGACCGCGAGGGAGAAACCGTAGGCTCCCGCCCCGAAAAATCCCACATAGCCGAACGGAAGGTAACCGGTGAACCCATAGATGACGTTGACCCCCTGGGCGAGCGCCAGGAAGACCACGAAATTGAAGAGAAGAAGCTGGTTCGAATAGGCAAGCGGAAGAAGCGCCATCGCCGCCACGACCGGAGCGACGACGAACGCAAGATGTTGCACTGCCCTAGGCACTGCGCACCTGCCGACCGAGAAGTCCGCTTGGCCGCACGAGCAAAATGCCGATGAGGAGGAGATAAGGAAGGAGGTTCGCCCAGGAACTCAGGTAGGTCTGCATGAAGGCAAGGGATATGCCGTAAACGATGCCGCCGAGAACTGTCCCAAGCGGATTGCCGAGCGAGCCGATGACGATCACCGCGAATGACGTGATGTTGATGTCGACGCCGATCGCGGGTGTGACGCTTCCGAGCATGAAGGGTGCGAAGACGCCAGCAATCGCGGCGAGGGCCAACCCGATGCCGAATGCGATCGCCGAGACCCGATGCACGTCGATGCCTGTCGCGGTCGCCTCCTCCCGATGGACCATCACGGCGCGGGTGAGATAGCCCAAGCGCGTGCGATAAAGATAGAGATAGACGAAAAGTACCGCGACACCGCTTGCCACG